>NZ_JBFBAD010000076.1:0-50284 GCF_040682075.1 Actinoplanes sp. NPDC051411
CCGCCCCGCCCTCCCACCCCCCCCCGCCCCCGCGGCGGGCGCCCCGCCGGCGCGCCCCCCGCCGCCCCCGCGCGACCGGTTTCGGGGCCTGGCCGATCGCCTGGACGGTGACCTGATCCGGCCGGGCGATCCCCGGTACCCGGTCGCCCGCCAGCTCGACAACGGCTACTTCGACACGGTCGAGCCGGCGGCGATCGCGTACTGCGCAAGCGTCGCCGACGTGCGCACCGTTCTCGGCTTCGCCCAGGACCGTGCCCTGCCCACCGCGATCCGCAGCGGTGGCCACTCGGCGGCCGGTTACTCGACTACCACCGGCCTGGTCCTGGACGTGAGCCGGCTCAACCGGATCGACGTGGGGCGGTCCACGGTCGCGGTCGGGCCGGGCACTCAGGCCGTCGACGTGCTCGGCACGCTCGCGGCCCACGGAATCGCCGCGGTCACCGGAAACTGCCCCACCGTCTGCGCCGGCGGCTATCTTCAGGGCGGCGGCATCGGCCCGCTCGCCCGCAAATTCGGCGTGGCCAGCGACCACCTCGTCGCGGCGGAGGTGGTGCTGGCCGACGGCACGGTGGAGAACGTCTCGGCGCGCCACCACCCCGATCTGTTCTGGGCCCTGCGCGGCGGCGGCGGCGGAAACTTCGGCGTGGTCACCCGGTTCGAGATCACGCCGGTGCGGGCCGACCGCATGGTGACCTATGCACTGGTCTGGTCGTGGGACCGGACCGCCGACGTGATCGCGGCCTACCAGACGTGGGCCGAGCAGGCGCCGGAGGACCTGGTCGCGAACCTCAATCTGGTGCTGCCCAACGCCACGCCGGGAGCCACGCCCAGCGTGTCGGTGTCCGGAGGATGGCTCGGCGGCGACCCGGACGGGCTCACCCCGCAGCTCGACGCGCTGATCGCCGCGGTCGGCGTGGTCCCTCTGCGCAACCAGGTGACCGACCAGACGTACACGGCCTCGATGATGCGCACGTTCGGCTGCGCGGACCTCAGCACCGCCCAGTGCCACCGCACCGGTGCCACACCCCAGGGCACACTGGCCCGGCACACGTTCGTAGTCAACCGCGGCCGCCTGCTCACCCGGCCGCTGCCCGCGCCGGCTATCGACCGGCTGCTCACGGCGTTCGAATCAGCGCCGGCCGACGGGCAGCTGCGGGTGGTCTCCTGGGCCGCGCTGGGCGGCCGAATCAACCGGGTGGCGCCGGACGCGACCGCCTACGTCCACCGGTCGGCACGGCACTACGTGGCGGTGACTGCGCAGCTGCCGGTCGCCGTACCCGATCCGGACGCGCGCGCCGCGGCCCAGTCGTGGGCCGACGGGTGCTTCGAGATCGTGGCGGCGCACGGTCGTGAGGGGCAGGTGAACTTCATCGACCCCCGGCTGCCCGACTGGCGCACCGCCTATTACGGGCAGAACTACCCGCGCCTGGCCGCGGTCAAGCGGAGCTACGACCGGTACGGGTTCTTCCGTTTCCCGCAGGCCGTCGGCCGATGATCGCGCCGGTCGCCGAGCCCGCGCTGCACGGCCGGCGCCTCGCCCCGGTCTTCGGCGGCCTGGCCGTCGCCATGTTCCTGGCGTCGCTCGACCAGACCGTGGTGGCGACCGCGTTGCCGGAGATCGCCGGCTCGGTCGGCCGGCTCGACCAGCTCTCCTGGATCATCATCGCGTACCACCTCGCGGCCGCGGCCAGCACGCCGCTCTGGGGCCGGGCCAGCGACCTCTACGGCCGCAAGCGACTCCTGCTCGCGGCCGTGATCATCTTTCTGGCCGGGTCCGCGTTCTGCGGTCTCGCCCGCGACCTGGTCCAGCTGACCGCCTCCCGGGCCGTCCAGGGCGTCGGCGCGGGCGGGATGATGACGCTGTCCATGGCGGTGATCGCGGAGATCGTCCCGGCCCGGATCCGGGCGCGGGTGCAAGGCTATCTGCAGCTGGTGTTCGCGCTCGCCGGGGTGATCGGGCCGCTGGTCGGCGGCCTGATCGTCGATGTGTCGTCGTGGCGCTGGATCTTCTATCTCAACCTGCCGTTCGGCGCGCTCGCGGTGACGGTGCTCGGCTCGCGGCTGCGGTTGCCGGCCCGGTCCACCGACCGCAGCCTCGATGTCCCGGGGGCGCTGCTGTTGGTCAGCGGCGTGGCCGGGCTGCTGCTGCTCACCGAGCAGGTCGGCGGCGCGGCCGCCCGGTGGTGGCTGCTTGCGGGCAGCGCGTTCCTGCTGACCGTCTTCGTGTGGTGGGAACGGCGTACCGCGGAACCGATCCTGCCGCCGCGACTGTTCCGCCGGCCGGTCTTCGTGGTTGTCACCGTGGCGTTGTTCCTGACCACTGCGGTCATGTTCGCCGTGGTCATCTTCGTGCCGCTGTTCCAGCAGACCGCGGCGGGGGTGAGCGCGACCCGGTCCGGCCTGCTGCTGTTGCCGATGACGGCCGGGATCACGGTGTCCACCGTCCTCGGTGGACGGTTTATCGCGCGAACCGGTCACTACCGGTGGCTGCCGGCGACCGGCCTGGCGCTGGAGGCGATGTCGGCGTTCCTGCTGTCCCGGGTCACGGTCGGCACGTCACTGCTCGCCGTCGGCGCCTGCCTGGTGCTGTTCGGCCTCGGCTTCGGGATGGTCACCCAGGTGCTCGTGCTGGCTCTGCAGAACGGCGCCGACCGCCGGGACCTCGGCATCGCCACCGCCTCGGCGAACCTCTTCCGGTCACTGGGCGGCTCGGTGGGCGCCGCGGTGTTCGGCACGATCTTCGCCCATCAGCTGAACGACCACCTCGCTCGGGCGCTGCCGCCGGGGGCCGCGCTGGACGCCGACGCGGTGCAGAGCGGCCCGGCGGCCGTACGGCTGCTGCCCGCCGCGATCCGCGGCGCCGTTGCCGGCGGCATCGCGGACGCGGTGGACACGGTGTTCCTGCTGGCCACTCTGGTGGCGCTGGCCGCGTTCGCGGTGGCGCTGACGCTGCGGGCGGAGCCGCTGCGCGACGACCGCTGAACGCGGCCGGCCGGGACTCACCAGGTGACGGGCAGTTCGTGCAGCCCGTAGACGAACATGTCGTCGCGGAAGCGCATCCGCTCGAGGGGCTCGACCGGCCGCAGGCCGGGCAACTCGGTGAACAGCGTGCGCAGCACCACGTTGAGCTCCACCCGGGCCAGGCTCATGCCCACGCACTGGTGTACGCCGTACCCGAAGGTGAGGTGCGGCACCCGGGGTTGGTCGGCGTCGATGGCATGCGGGCACCGGTAGACCGACTCATCGCGGTTGCCCGAGGCCAGCAGGCAGGTCACCCACTCGCCGGCCCGGATCGTGACGCCGCCCGCCTCGACGTCGGCGGTGGCGCGGCGGGTCACGCCGTACTGGATGATCGAGTGCATCCGCAGGATCTCCTCGACGACCGCCTCGCTGCCGCCCGGGCTCTGCAGCCGCCGGATCAGGTCCTCGTCGCCCATCACGTTCGCGGCGCCGATGCCGATGGTGCTCGCCGTGGTCTCGTGCCCGGCCAGCAGCAGCAACATGCCCATGCCGACCACATATTCGGCGGAGACCGGCTTGCCGTCGACCGTCTCCTGGCCGAGGTGGCTGAGCACGTCGTCGCCCGGGTGGCGGAGCTTCTCCGCGACGATTTCCCGCAGATAGTCGGTGAGCACGACGGTCGCCTCGTCCACCTCGTCCGGGGTGCTGTCCACGGCGCTGCGCACCTGCGTCTGCCGCTGGAAGAACTGGTGGTCGGCGGCCGGCACTCCGAGCAGATCGCAGATGATCTGGGAGGGCACCGGGAAGGCGAGGCCGGCCAGCAGATCCGCCGGCGGCCCCTGCTCACGCATCCGGTCCAGATAGTGGCGGGTCAGCTGCTCGATCCGCGGCTGCATGGCCCGCGCCTTGCCCGGCGTGAGATCGCGCAGGATCAACCGGCGCCACAGGGTGTGCTCCGGCGGGTCCATCGCGACCAGCGATCGCGGCATCATCACCGGCTTGCGGCCGATGGCCAGCGACGGCGGCATGTTCCCGGCGCGATCGATGCTCAGCCGGTTGTCGGCCAGCAGCGTACGGATCAGATCGTAGGTGGTCACCAGCCAGCCCTCGACGCCGTTGGGCCAGACGAATCGGCTGATCGGCGCCTCCCCGCGCAGGAGGGCGTACTGCTCCGGGATGTCGAACGGGTGCGTGCGGGCGCGCGGCAGGGGCGGCAGGGACGACGTCTGCGGCATGGGACTCCTCTTCTCCGGCTCGGCCTTTCAGCTCGGCCTTTCAGCTCGGCCGGTCGGCGGAGCGTGATGAGCTCACTGTGCCGAGCGCTGATCCCGACGTCGTCAGCCTGCGGTCCCGGGCTCACCGGGCAAGCCCGCTGCGAGGCCGGGATTTCCCGCGTGCACCGGCGGCGTCCCGGCCGCCGTCGCAGATTTCCCCGGCCGCCGAGACTGCCGCCCCACGACCTGGGACCGATCGCACCAGATGCTGGGGGTCAGACAAATCTCGCGGACGACGAAAGCAGGGCAGCAGGATGAGCGACCCGTTCAACGCCGAAGCCGACGACGCCTTTGCCATCTCGCAGCTGATGTTCCCGACCGTGGGGCTGTGCATCTCGGTGGCGGCGCAGCACGGCCTGGCCGACGTCCTGGACGACGGCCGTCTGACGGCCACCGAGCTGGCCGAGCGCACCCGGACCGATCCCGGCGGACTGGCCAAGGTGCTCCGGGTACTGATCGAGGAGGGCATCTTCCGGGAGGTCGAGCCGGGCATCTTCGAGAACACCCCGCTGT
This sequence comes from Actinoplanes sp. NPDC051411, assembly GCF_040682075.1. Classification (NCBI taxonomy): domain Bacteria; kingdom Bacillati; phylum Actinomycetota; class Actinomycetes; order Micromonosporales; family Micromonosporaceae; genus Actinoplanes; species Actinoplanes sp. NPDC051411. The sequence continues at coordinate 4,749 of NZ_JBFBAD010000076.1, forward strand.
CGCGGCTGCTGCGCCGCGATCATCCGCGATCCCAGTACGCGATGGCGTGCCTGGTCGGTTCGCCGTGGCTCTGGGCCTCGTGGGGCAAGCTGTCCGAGGCACTGACCGACGGCCGGCCCGGTTTCGAGCTGGCACACGGCACGACGCTGTGGGAGTACCTCGCCCGGCACCCGGAGGACGCGACGATCTTCAACGGCGCGATGACCGACTTCTCGGAGGCGCTCGGCGACCAGGTGGCCGCCGCGTACCCCGAGTTCGCCTCGAACGGTGTCATCGCCGATCTCGGCGGGGGCACCGGGAGCTATCTGAACGCGATCCTGCGGGCGTACCCGGCCGTCGCGCGGGGCGTGCTCGTCGACCTCGAGTCGGTGGTCGAGCAGGCCCGGTCGCGACCGGATCTGGCCCAGTTGCTGGAATCGGGGCGGCTGGAGTTGTACGGCGGCGACTTCTTCGAGGCGGTGCCGGCCGACGTCGACATGTACGTCGTCAAGCAGGTGATGCACAGCTGGAACGACGACAACGTCGTACGCCTGCTGGAAAGCTGCCGGAAAGCGTCGCCGCGCGCTCGGCTGGTGGCCGCCGAGTTCGTCCGCGACGACAAGACATCGGCGTTCGTGAAGAATTTCGATCTCGTGATGACCGTAACGATGAACGGCAACGTGCGCAGCCAGGCCGAGTACGCCGACGTGTTCCGCCGAGGCGGCTACGAGCTGACCCGCGTGGTGCCGACCAGCACCGCATTCAGCCTGGTGGAGGCCCGTCCCTCGCGGTGACGGCGGGCGATCGAGATTCCCGGGCCGGTGAAGATTCCCGGCCCACGACCCTGGGAACGATCCGCCGCCATGCTCACCTCTGACATCAGCCGGAAACTTCAGATGGAGGATCGAGTGAGGAAACAACTGATCCGGATCGCGGCGCTGCCGAGCGCGGTCGTGCTGGCCGTCACGGCCGGTGGAGCACAGGCGATCGCCCGGGTCGACACCCGGCTGGCGACCACTCCCGCGGCCGCGTCTCTGTTCGCCGACCCGGTGCAGTACCCGGCCGCCGCCCGCTTCTGGTCCCTGGTCGATGTGGACCTCAACGGCGACGGCAAGGTCGACATCGCTACCGGCAACGGCAACAACACGATCTCGGTATTCCTGAACAAGGGCGACGGTACCTTCCTGCCCCGGACGGACTACGTCGCGCAGAGCCTGCCCTACTTCCTGACCTTCGACGTCGTGGCGGCCGACTTCACCGGCGACGGTAAGCCCGATCTCGCCATTTCCGGCGGCAATCCCGTCGGCTACGTGCAGCTGTTCGCCAACAAGGGCGACGGCACCCTGGCCGCCCCGGTCGTCACGCCGATGGGTTTCGGCCCCAATCAGCTCGTCGCCACCGACCTGAACCACGACGGCAAGAGCGATCTGATCACCACCAACAACTTCGCCGCCGACGTCAGCGTCCGGCTCGGCAACGGCAACGGCACCTTCAAGCCCGAGCACAAGTACGAGGTCGGCCCGGGCCCGCAGGGCCTGGAGATCGCCGACGCCAACCGCGACCACATCCCGGACATCCTGACCGGCAACTTCGGACGCCCGAAGGACTCGCTGTCGGTGGCGTACGGCCGCGGCGACGGCACGTTCGGCAAGACGCACGAGTACAACGTCGCGGTCTCCGGCAACGACGTCGCCGTCGGCGACTTCAACCGGGACGGCATCCTCGACGCCGCCGTGCCGGAATTCGTGACCAACAAGATTCAGGTGGTGCTGGGCCGTCGTGCGGGCGGTTTCGGTCCCCCGGTCACCTACGACGGCAGCACCGGCGTCAACGAGGCCACCGCGGCCGACCTGAACGGCGACGGCAAGCTGGACCTGATCGACTCCGTCTCACCCGACCAGAACCGTGACCCGGGCTCACCGCCCCCGCCGCCCGGTCTCCAGGGCGCCGGCATCGCGGTGCTGCTCGGCCACGGTGACGGCAGGTTCGCTGAGAGGACCATCTTCCCGATCGAGGGCGCCATCGCGGCGATCCTGCCGATCGATGTGGACGGCGACGGGCGACTCGACGTCGCCGCGGCCGATCTGAACACCAACACGCTGGTGGTCTGGCACAACACCTCGGCCTCGCACTAGTGACGGCGATCCCTCCGTCCGTCACGGCGAGCAGCCCTTCGACGTCGGCCCCGTTCACCAGGACGGTGAGCGTGCTGACGGTCGGCGGGCTGCTCGTCGTCGGACAGCTCTACGTTCCGCTGCCGATGGTCGGCGAGATGGCCCGGTCGTGGTCGGTCACGCCCGGCCGGGCGCTCTGGACGGTCACCGTCTTCGGCCTCGCCTACGCCGTCGGGTTCCTGATCACCGGCCCGTTGTCCGACCTGTTCGGCCGCCGGCGGGTGCTGCTCGGCGGATTGCTCGTGCTGACTGCCGCCACCGCCGTCCTGGCGGTGGCGCCGTCACTGCCGTTCGCCATCGGCTGCCGGATCGTGCAGGGCGCCGGGGCGGCCGGCTTCTCTCCGGCCGCGCTGGCCTACGTCGGTGAACGAATCCCGGCGCGGCGCCGGCCGGTCGCCCTCACCTGTCTGGTCACCGCCATGGTGGCGGCCACCATCAGCGGGCAGCTGGCCGGCCAGGCCGCCTCGGGCCCGGGCGGCTGGCGCGGGGTGATCGCGATCAACGCCGTCGCTCTGACGGTGCTGGCGGTGGCGTGCCGGTTGATCCTGCGACCCGATCCGGACCGGCGCGAACAACCACGATTGGCAGGCTATCTCGGATCGCTCGGGCGGCTGGTGTCCCGTCCCGTCCTCGTCCTGATCTACCTGGCCGCGGTGACCGTGGTCGGCGGGTTCGTCGCCGCCTACGCCACCGTACAGTTGCTCGGCCCGGCCGGGTTGGCCGAGCCCCGGGCGATGCTGGCACTGCGCGCCGGCGCATTGCCGGCGCTCGTGGCGGCGCCGTTCCTTGCGCCGCTCCTCGACCGGATCCGCGCGGCCCGGCGCGGTGCGCTGGCACTCGCCACCGCGGCCGTCGTGCTGGTCGTGCTCGCCGTGACCGGCGGCGCGTCGCTCGCCGCCACCGCCGGGCTCCTGCTGCTGTTCGCCGGTGCGGTGGCGACTGTCTCGCCCGGCCTGACCGAGTTGGTCGGCACGTTGTCCGGGCCGGCCCGCGGCGCCGGGACCGCGCTCTACACGTTCGCCCTGTTGGTCGGAGCGAGCCTCGCTCCGCCGGCGGTCCACGCCCTCGGTGGCCTCGGGTTCACCGCGACGCTGTCGATGATCGCGGCCGCCCAGGGGGTCGGGGCCGTTCTGCTGCTCATCGCCGACCGGCGCTACTGAGCTGACACGACGAAGCGGCGGTCACCGAGGTGGCCGCCGCTTCCTGATCGCTCAGCGCCCGGCGTCCTGCAGCATGCGGACGAGCTCCGGGCGCTGCACCTTCCAGGTCGACGTGCGCGGCACCTGGTCGAACCGCAGCTGGACCGGGTCGGCCAGCTCCGGCAGGTCCTCGGTGGCGGTGCGCCACCGGTCGAGGTCCAGCGGCTCCTCGCCGCGGATACACACCACCGGCACCGCCTCACCGCCCGGACCGGCCACGACGGCCACCTCACGCAGCTCGTCCAGGCGGGACATCAGGATGTCTTCGGCGCGCAGGTTGCTGTCCATCGACTCGATCTGGTCGACCTCCCGGTCCAGCAGGAACACGGTGCCCCAGCGGCCCCGGAAGCCCATGTCCCCCATCCGCCACCACCGGCCGTTGAACACCTCGGCGTACCGACGGTTCTCGCCGAGATAGGTGAGCACCCGGCTCCGCAGGCGTACCTCGAGGTGACCGGTCTGGCCGTGGCGCACGCGACGGCCCTGCTTGTCGGTCACCCGCAGCCGGACGAACCACGGGACCGGCACGCCCACACAACGGGTGTCGGCCGCCGCCGCGGTCCGGCGGGTGTACCAGCGCATGCACACCGGTCCGGTCTCGGACTGGCCGTACAGCTGCACGAAGACCGGGAAGCGGCGGCCCGATCCGGCGAGCATCCGCTGGATCGTACGGGGGTGCATGGCGTCGAACGTGGCACCGAAGACGGCCACGTTGGACAGCGGCCCGTCCGGCTCGGCAGCCAGCTCCTCCCACTCGATGTACGTGTTCGGATGGGTCTCGACGTAACCGGGCCGGGTGCGGACGAACAGCTGCCGGATCCGGTCCGGCTCGTGCGAGCCGGCGATGACCAGCGGGTTGCCGTAGTCCAGAAACACCCGCAGCGCGTTCAGGAAGCGGGAGTGGGCGAAGGTCATGCAGAGGGCCACGGTCTCGCGGCGGCGGATCGGCCAGGCCATCATCCGTTGCGGCACGAGCCGGCTGTAGAGCGAGTCGCCGCTGTGCACGGCCAACTTCGGGATGCCGGTCGTGCCCGAGCTGTGCGTGATCAGCGACGGCTGGCCCGGGTGCAGGCGGACCGGTTCGCGGCGCGGCGCACCGGCCCAGGTGTCCAGCCGCACGGCCCCAGCGACGTCGTGACCAGCGGTGAGGAGAACCTGCCGGGCCAGATCGGTCGGCGCGGTGCCGGCGAACGCCGAGGAGATCTTGTCGGCGTCGCTGAGCAGCCACGGGTCGTCGAGCCGGCCCATCAGCTCACCGGCCACCGCCGGGGGCAGGCCCGGCGAGAGCAGCACCGGCACCGCGCCGATCCGGGAGCAGGCGCAGGCCATCAGCGCGATGTCGAAGTTGTGGGTCTTGTAGATCGCGACCTGCTCACTCGGCCGGATGCCGGCCGCCCAGAGCCGCGCGGCCAGCTCGTCGATCAGCTCGGCCAGGTCGCCCACGGTGGTCCGGGTGCCGGATTCCGGCGCGAACTGCAGCGGCTCGTCGAGGACGACCGGCACGGTGGCGTGGCGGCGTGCGGCGTCGGCGAACATCAGGCCGATCTGGAAGCTCGTATGATCCTCGGACCTCGGCATGGGTCTTTTCCTTTCGTCGGCGTGGTTTCAGGCAGATCCGATGTGGATGTACGCACCACGGGGTTCGCGCCGGGCCCGCTCGCCGGTACGCAACCACCCGCCGGTCACGCCGGTTACGGCCGGGTCGCCGAGGTAACCGCTCATCATCCCGGGCCCGGCAAGCCACAACTCCCCCTCGGCACCGTCCGGCAGCACCCGTCCGGCGGCATCCCGGATCTGCGCGCGGTATCCCGGTACCGGCCGGCCGACGGTGCCGGCGTTGTTATGCCGCGCCGTGTTGGCCAACGCGGCGCCACCGGTCTCCGGGGAGGCGAACTGGTGCAGCACGGGCGCGCCGAGCGCCGCGGCGGCGTGCGCCGCGAGGACCCGGGGCAGCTGTCCACCGCAGGTGTGCACGGCGGCCAGCTTGTCGAACCCGGCCGGGGCGGCCGGAAGCGTGTCCAACCAGGACGGATCCGCGTACAACTTGGTGACCGCGAACCGCTCCGCGAGGGCGGCAGCCTCGGCCGGATCAGGGCGGTACTCGGTCAGCACGACCGCCCCGCCGACGGTCAGCGGGGCCATGAACGCACCGGTGAACGCGTGCGCGAGGTGAAAGCCGGAGACCGGGAGGGTCACGTCCCCGGCGGACACGCCCAGGGCCCGGCCGGCGGCCCTCAGGTAGCGGCCCGGGTTGCCGTGCGGATGCTGGGCGCCGCGGGTTCCGTGCGCTCGCCCGCTTGTGTACTGGACATAGAGCGGACCGTCAGTCCGTTGCGCCCGGGCCGGATCGGCGGCCGCGGCGCCGCCCAGCATCCGCGCGTCAGTCACACAGGTCAGCCCGGTGAAGTGGTGACGGAGGAACTCGGCCGTGACGACCAGGACCGGGTCGCAGTCGGCGGTCAGATCGAGGTGCTGTGCCGCGGACAACTCGGGATCGACCGGCACCACCGTGGCGCCGGCCCGCGCGACCGCGAGGAAAGCGACGACCCAGGCGATGCTGTTCGGCAGTGCGATCAACACCCGGTCGCGAGGCAGCACGCCGTGCCGCCGCAACATCGTGGTCACCCGGGCCGCCGTGTCGAACAGCCGGGCGTAGCTCCACGAGCCGACCTCGCTGTGCACCGCCGTACGCCCGAGCCATCCGCCGCGAACGGCAGCCGACTGGAGTTCCAGCGCGAAGTTCACCGTGCTCCCCCGTTCTTTCGCCGCGGCTCAGGCCGGCGCGCCGGCCCGGCCGGGTGCGCCGACCGCCGGGTGCGCCCGCGCGGTCGCGGCCGCCTTGAGCAACATCTCGTCGTATTCGTCGGCCGGGACGGAGTCGAGCACGATCGCGCCGCCGGCCCCGATGTGCCACTCGCCGTCGTGCAGCACGGCGGTGCGGATGACGATGTTGAGGTCCGCGGTGCCGTCACAGCCGAGGAAACCGATGGCGCCGGAGTAGACCCCGCGGGCCGCGCCCTCCAGCGAGTCGATGATCTCCATGGTCCGCAACTTCGGCGCCCCGGTCATCGAACCGCCGGGGAAGCAGGCCCGGATGCACTCCACCGCGTCGGTGCCCACGGACAGGGTGCCGCGCACGGTGGAAACCAGCTGATGCACGGTCGCGTAGGTCTCGGTGGCCATCAGGCGCGGCACGTGCACGCTGGACACCTCGCAGACCCGGCCCAGGTCGTTGCGCAACAGGTCGACGATCATCAGATTCTCGGCGTACGTCTTGGTGCCGGTGGTCAGCTCCGCGCGCAGTCGCTCATCCTCCTCGGGGGTGCTGCCGCGCGCCGTCGTGCCCTTGATCGGCTTGCTCTCCACCACCCGGTCGGCATCGATCCGCAGGAAGCGCTCGGGCGACGAGCAGGCCACCGCGAGACCACCGAAGCGGAGGTACGCCCCGTAGGGCGCCGGGTTGGCCCGGCGGAGACGGCGGTAGTACTGAAGTCCGTCGTCGACCGCCGGAATCCGCAGCGCGTTGGTCAGGCAGATCTCGTAGCTCTCGCCCTTGATCAGCTTGCGCTGCGCGGTGCCGATGTCGGCGAGGTACTGGGGGCGGTCGCGGACCAGCCACGGCTCCACCGCGGACAGATCCGACCGCACGTCGGGCCGGTTCGGGCGGGACGCGCCGGGCGATCCGGACAGCGTGCGGTACGCGATGTCCAGCCATGCCTCGACGGCGGCCACCGCGGCCGCCGTGCCGTCCTCGATAGCCAGCAGGTAGGTTCGGCCCTGCTCGTGATCTACGGTGACGGCTCGATCGGCGAAGAGCCACTGGGCGTCCGGGTAGGACGACCGGTGCGCCGCGGTGGCCCCGCAGTCGGCCTTGAGTTCGTAGCCGAAGTACCCGACGTAGCCGCCGTGCAGATCGAACGGCAGCGTTGGTGCGTCGACGGTCCGCGCCCGGAGTTCGCCCTGGAGATAGTCGAATATCGTGCCCGGCATCCGCTGCGCCGGCCGGCCGCCCCGCAGCACCGTCACGTGTCCGTCGCCGACCGAATACCGGACATGCTCGCCGACCGGGCCGAGCGCGTCACCCAGGTGCGAGAAGCGGGCCTGCCCGGGCTCGACGTGTGAGCTGTCCAGCCAGTACGCGTCCGGGGAGGCACCGAAGAGCGAGACGAAGGCGGTTTCCGAGTCGATCTCGCGGTCGATCACCCGAACCCGGACCCGGTACTTCTTCGTGGCGGCGGCCGGGGCCTTCGGCGTCCGCGAGATCGGGCGCGGCGTACGGCGGGGACGCCGCGGGGTCCGGTTCCGGAAGTGGCTCAGCAGCGCGGCGCCGTACTCGGTTCCGATCGATTCGGGGTGGAACTGGATGCCCCAGATCGGCCGGCTGCGGTGGCCCACGGCCATCACCACGCCGTCTTCCGCGTACGCGATCGCTCGCAATTCTTCCGGCAGCGGCGGCTCGGCGTGCAACGAGTGGTAGCGCACCGCCTGAAAGTCCTGCGGCAGCCGCTCGAACAGGTCCGTGCCGTCGTGGCGGATCCGGGTCAGGTGCCCGTGCCGGGGCTGTGGAGCCGACGTGACGCGGCCGCCGAAGGCGGTCGCGATGCCCTGATGGCCGAGGCAGACCCCGAGCAGCGGCACGCGGGTCTCGGCGATCATCTGGCGGCAGATCCCGAAGTCCGCCGGCCGGTCCGGGTGACCGGGCCCCGGTGAGATCACGACGTTGTCGAAGTCGAACCGCTCGATCCGGTCCATCCCGACGTCGTTGCGGACGACGATCGGTTCGGCTCCGTTGACCTCGGCGATCAACTGGAAGAGGTTGTAGGTGTACGAGTCGTAGTTGTCGATCAGCAGCGTCTGCACGCGCGCCTCCTCGGATCTGACCCGGCCGTTCATCGGGCCGCCGCCGTCAGCACCGGCATCCGGCCCGCCCCGGGAGTCCGAAGCAGGTCGGCGGTCAGCTCGGTCAGGGCGACCGCCTGCACGTCGTTGAGCCGCGGGTCGCACAGCGTCCGGTAGGCGGTCGGCAGATCGGCGAGCTGCGGGCCTCCCCCACCGACGCATTCGGTGACGTCGTCCGCGGCCAGTTCGAGATGCACCCCGCCCGGAAGCTGGCCCATCCCGGTCAGCACCTCGAAGAATCCGCTCAGTTCGGCGGCGATGTCGTCGTAGTGCCGGGTCTTGAGGCCGGAGGCGGTGCGGACGGTGTTGCCGTGCATCGGGTCGCACATCCAGATCACCGGATGGCCGGCGTCGCGAACCGCGGCGACCAGCCGCGGCAGGCGGGACCGGAGCAGAGCGGCGCCCTGGCGGGAGACGAGCGTCAGCCGGCCCGGCGTCCGCTTCGGGTCGAGGCGGTGGCAGAGCTGGATCAGGTCCGCCGGATCGGTGTCCGGGCCCACCTTGACCGCGACCGGATTGCTCAGTTCGGCCAGAAACCTGACGTGCCCGCCGTTCGGATGGTTGCTGCGGTATCCGACCCACGGCAGATGCGCCGAGCTCAGGTACCACTCGCCGGTCTCCGGGTCGCGGCGGGCCAACGGCTCCTCGTAGTCCAGGATCAGCGCTTCGTGACTCGCCCACAGTCCACGATGGATCCATTGGTCCCGCACCCGGGAAGTGCGCCCGTAGGCCGCGCCCTCGGCGCTCAGCGGGACCGGATCGGCCGACCAGCCGCGCGCGCCGAGCCAATTGTTGACCGGTACGGCACTCGCCCGCGTCGACCCCGGCCCGGCCAGCCGGGCCAGCAGCTCGAGCACGTCCCGCGCCGTCGCGTACGCCTCGACCAGCCGGCCCGGACGGGGAGCGCGAGCGGCGTCGGTGGCCTCCGGCCCGTTGACGAGCAGGCCCTGGAAGGCGGGCAGCAGGCGCCCGCCGACCTCTTCGACCGGGCGCGAGCGGGGCTTGGCGAACTGCCCAGCCAGGCGCCCGATGGTCACCACCGGTAGCCCGGTGCGCTCGCTGATCGTGGCCGCCATCCGTCCCAGCAGCCGGTACTTGGCCTGCGCGTCCAGCACGGCTCGCCGGCCCAGGTGCTCGGCGCAGTCGCCACCCTGGAGCACGAACGCCCGGCCTGCCTGCACCTCGCGCAACTGGTGCCGCAGCGTACTGACGTCGGCCGGCGCGACCAGCGGGGGCAGCGCGGCGAGCAGCCGCACGATGCGGCTCAGCTCGGGGCCGGTCCAGTCCGGTTGCTGTAACGAGTCCAGCGACCGCCACAGGCCCGGCCACCACGGCGCCTGCTCGCTGCCGGTCATGGCCTCTTCGAGACGGTCCACGTCCACCTCTTCTCGATCCGGCTCCCCGGTGGCACGTCGGCCCCGGTGCGGAAAGCCTGGCAGACCGCCTTCCCACCAGCGTGGGTCGTCCGTCCTGAGGGGCGCGGGATTCGCGGCCGGGCCGGACCTCGGGGGACCCTCGGAAGCGACGCCGGCGTACGACGGACGACGTACGTCGAGGACTCTCGCCGTCGGATGCGCCCGCGGCCGGGCGGCGGGCACGCTGATCCGGTGAGTCAGACATCGAGCGACGCGATACCCGACCCGGTGCTCCGGGCGTCCGGCCTGACCAAGCGGTACGGGTCGCGGCAGGTGCTGCACGGCATCGACCTGACTGTCCGGCGCGGTGAGGTGTACGGGTTCCTCGGCCCCAACGGGGCGGGAAAGACCACGACGCTGCGGATCATCCTCGGGCTGGTCCGGCTCACCGCCGGCCGCGTCCGCGTGCTCGACGGGTCGCCGGGTTCGCCGTCCGTGCTGCGCCGGATCGGGATGCTGATCGAGTCCCCCGCCTTCTACCCGTACCTCTCCGGCCGGGACAACCTGCGGGCTCTCGCCCGCTACCGGCGCCTCCCGGACTCCCGGGTCGACGAGGTTCTCGACTTCGTCGAGCTCACCAGCAGCGGGCGGGCCCGGTTCGCGGGTTACTCCCTGGGCATGAAGCAGCGGCTCGGTCTGGCCGCGGCGCTGCTCCCCGATCCGCCGCTGCTGATCCTCGACGAGCCGACCAACGGCCTCGACCCGGCGGGCATCGCCAAGATGCGGGGCTCACTGCGCCGGTTGAGCGATGCCGGGCACACGATCCTGCTCTCCAGCCATCTGCTCGGCGAGGTCCAGCAGGTGTGCGACCGGGTCGGCATGATCGCCGCGGGCCGGATGGTCCGCGAGGGCACGGTAGACGAGCTGCGCGGCGGCCGGCGGCTGACGGTCGCCGCCCGGCCGCTGGAACAGGCGCGCGAGGTGGCCGGGCGGGTCCTCGGGACCGACCGGGTGAGCGTGGTCGACGGGCAGCTGAGTCTGCTCGCCGGCGACAACGACGCGTCCCGGGTCAACCGCGCGCTGGTCACCGCCGGGGTGGACGTGTCCGGGCTGAGCTGGCAGGAACGCTCGTTGGAGGACATCTTCTTCGAGGTCACCCAGGAGCCGGCTCTCGAGCCCGCCGGGGAACGGAAGGGCACGTCATGACCGCGAGTCTCCGGGCCGAGTGGTTCCTCCTGCGCAAGCGCACCGCGACGTGGCTGATCAGCGCGGTGTGGCTGATCCTCGCGCTGCTCTTCGGTTACCTGCTGCCCTATCTGAGCTGGCGCGGCGAGGCCGGCACCCCGGCCGCCGCCACCGCGGGCGACGACCCGATCGCCCAGGCAGTGCCGCATGAGCTGGTCGCCGCGGCGGTTCAGGGCTATCCCCTCTTCGCCGGCGCGCTGGCCCTGATCCTCGGCGTGCTGATGGTGGGCAGCGAGTTCGGCTGGCAGACCCTGCGGGTCATCTTCACCGCGGGCCCAGCGCGGGCTCAGGTGCTGCTGGGCAAGGTCGTCGTCCTGATGCTGGTGCTGCTCGGCCTGGTGCTGGTCACGTTTCTGCTCGACGCCCCGGCCGCCCGGTTGGTGGCCGGCCTCGCCGACCGGCCGGTGGACTGGCCGGGCGTCGGCGACCTGATCCGCGGCGTGCTCGGCGCGTGGCTGATCGTCGGAATGTGGGCCCTGTTCGGCATGTTCCTGGCCGTGGTGACGCGCGGCACCGCCCTCGCCGTGGGCCTCGGCCTGGTCTGGTCGCTCGCGGTGGAGACGCTGCTGCGCCTGTTCGCCGGCTCGATCGGCTTCCTCGACGGGCTGCAGAAAGTGCTTCCCGGGACGAACGCGGGCGGTGTGGCCGCCGCGCTCGGCGTACCGTCGCAGGGCGATCCCGGCGGCACCCCCGGGGTGAGCGACGCGGTCGGCGGCGCACAGGCCGCGATCGTGCTCGGCGTCTACATCGCGGTCTTCGCCGTAGCGTGCGGCCAGCTGTTGCGCCGGCGCGACGTCAGCTGAGCGCCTCCCCCAAGCCAACGGCGCGTCGTGATCCCCCGTCCGCTGCGCCGTTGCCGGCGACTCGCGTCCAGCTCCCGGGTCAGCTCCCGACCTGGGCGCGAGTCGCCACCCCCGATCCGGCGGTACCGCTCAGCGCGGCACGGTCAGGCCGACCCGGACCGCTATCACCACGAGCTGGGCCCGGGAGCGCGCGCCGAGCTTGACCATCGCCCGGCTGACGTGGGTACGCACCGTCGCCGGGCTGACGAACAGCGCAGCGGCGATCTCCTCGTTCGAGGATCCGGTGGCCACCCAGGCGACCATCTCCCGTTCCCGCTCCGTGAGCTCGTCCAGGCTCGGGTCGAGGGCCGGGTCGACGGCGGTCTGCTGAGCGAAGAGCGAGATCACGCGACGGGTGACCGAAGGCGACAGCATCGCCTCACCGGCCGACACCACCCGGATGGCGCGGACCAGCTCCTGCGGCACCGCGTCCTTGAGGATGAACCCGGCCGCACCCGCCTGAAGGGCGAGGAACACGTAGCTGTCCACCTCGAACGTGGTCACCACTATCACCGGGGTGCCGGCGATCGCGGGATCGGCCTGGATGCGGCGCAGCGTCTCCAGCCCGTCGAGCCCGGGCATCCGGATGTCCAGCAGCAGGATGTCCGGACCGGACCGCTTGAGCAGCTGGATGGCCTCCATGCCGCTGCTCGCCTCGCCGACGACCTCCATGTCGTCCTCGCGGTCGATCAGCGCTCTCAGGCCCATCCGGACCAGTTCGTGGTCGTCCGCCAGCGCAACCCGGATCATGCGGCACCCTTCGCCATCGGCAGCCGGGCTTCCACCCGGAAACCGCCGCCCTCGCGTGGGCCGGCGGTGAAGCTACCGCCGACCGCCTCGACCCGCCGGCGCATGCCGGCCAGACCGCGAGCCGAGCCGTCCGGCTCGACCGCTACACCGCGCCCACGGTCCAGGACCTGGATCACGAGCGTCTCCTCGCACTGTTCCACGGCCACCTCGGCGGTCGTCGGCCCGGCGTGCCGGAGCACGTTGGTCAGCGACTCCTGCACGACCCGGTAGAACACCGAGTCGGTCTCCGCGTCCAGCTCGCGGCTGAGGTTGTGCACGTCCAGCCGCACCGGCAGCCCGCCCGCCCGGACCTGGGTGATGAGGTCGACCAGACCACAGAGCCCGACCTCGTCGCCCGCACCGGCCTCGGCCGGCGGCGCGAGCTCGGCCGCCGGGACCGGGCGGAACTCGTCGTGGAAGGTGTCCAGCATGGCGCGCAGCTCGCTCAGCGACTTCCCGCTGGTCGTCTGGATCGCCTCCAGCGACCGGCGGCTCTGGGCGGGTCTGCTGTCGAAGTCGAGCAGCGCGACACCGGCCTGCATCGCGATCAGGGCGAAGCCGTGCCCGGCCACGTCGTGCACCTCGGCCGCGAGCTTGGCCCGCTCCCCCATGGCGCCCTGGGCGATCAGGAGCCGGCGGGAGCGTTCGCGTCCCGCCGCGACCGTCTGCATGAGGGCGCCGAGCAGCCACGGGACGACCAGCCAGCCGACCCAGGCGAGCGCCAGCACCCACGGCAGGTTCACGTCGCTGAGGAGCCGAACGTAGATGGTGCCCGAGGTCACGACGGCGGCCAGGCCGCAGATCAGTAACGACGGGACGAACCGGCGGCGGCGAGCCACCTCGTACATCGCGACGACGATGCAGAGCTGCACCGGGCCGTACGGATAGTGCAGCAGTAAATAGCCGTTGACCAGCAGCAGCGCCGCGACCAGCGAGGGCAGTGGGGCACTGCCGAGCAGCCGCACGGTCAGCGTGACCGCGATGACGATCAACAGGGCGCCCCAGACGTCCAGATGCCGGATGTCGTAACGCCCGCCGACTTGAGGGATCTGGGCGATCAACACTCCGAACAGGGTGACGATGCCGAGACCGAGGCCGGCCATCAGCCGGGCCGGCCACCACCCGGGCCGCGTCGCGGGGCGGTCGCCACCGTGCTCGGCCGGTGCACGCGTCATGCCCGGGAGTCTAGGGGCCGCATTGCGACCACCAGTCACCCACTGAGCACTATCTTGCTGTTGGCGCCATCCTCGAGGAGGTGAAACGCCTGTTCCACCTTGGCCAGGGGGAAGACCGTGATCGCCCGCGGCGCGATCTGCCCGCCACTCAGCATCGCCAGCACCCGGCCCAGGTCCACCCGGTACGCGGAGGGCTGCGACTTCTCCAGTGACCAGGCGTTATAGAAGGCCGTCCGGCGGCCGTCCGGAACCAGTTTGGGCGCCACGATGCCGCCGAGGAACCCGGCCGCGCCCACCGCGAGGTTGCGCCGGCCGTTGCGCAGCGCGCTGTTCTGTCCGTAGCCGACCATCGTGCCGCCTCGGGCCAACAGCGAGTAGCTACGCCGGAAATGGGGTCCCCCGATCGGGTCGAAGGCCGCCTGGAGTCCGGGGCCGGCCGCGTTGATCGTCGCGACGAAGTCCTCCGTGCGGTAGTCGATCGGCGCGGCGCCGTACGAGCGCACCACATCAAGATTGCGCGCGGACGCGGTGCCCCACACCGTGACGTCGCCGATCGTTTCGGCCAGCTGGAGGAACGCCACCCCCACCCCGCCCGACGCGCCGTGCACCAAAATCCGGTCGCCGCTGGTCACACCGGCCACTCGGGTCAGCATCTGCCACGCGATGAAGTAGTTGAGCGCGACCGCGGCCGCGTCGACCGCGGTCACCTCGGCGGGCAGTGGCACCAGCCGCTCGGCCGGCAGGTTGAGGGCGCTGCTGTAGCCGCCGACCTTCACCAGCGCGGCCACGCGCTGCCCGGGGCGTACGCCGGTCACCCCCGGCCCGATCGCCTCGACGGTCCCGGCCACCTCGAACCCGGGCACGAAGGGCGGTTTGGGCCCGCCTGGGATGACACCGCGCTGCTGGAGCAGGTCGCCGTAGGAGACGCCGGCGGCCTCGACCCGTACCTGAGCTTCACCGGCTGCCGGCGGGGGTAGCTGGACGGTCCGCAGCTCCAGCGCGCCGGACAGCTCCCGGCTGCGGACAAAGACCTGATTGGCCTGCATTGTGGTCCTCCGGTCAGGATCGATGGATTCAATAGGCCAGCTCGGCCGTCCGCCGGTAGGTGTCCGGCGCCGTCAGGTGGGTGAGCAGGTAACCGGCGACGTCGCCCCGGGAGATCGACCAGGCGCCGGCCAACTTGGCGTCATACGCCACGCGGTAGCGGCCGGTCGCCGGGCCGTTGGTCAGCCGGGCCGCGCGCACCAGTGTCCACTGCAGGGTGCTGTTGCGTACGGTGCGTTCCATCAGCGACATGTCGGCGTACGGGGCGCGCAGGATCACGTGCAGCATGCGGGAAACCATCCACTCGGCCGTCCGGCGCGGGCTCGGCACCTGCAGCGAGGTGGTGGAGACGACGAGCAGCCGCTCGACGCCCTCGGCGGCCATCGCGTCCCGGATGGCCGCGGTGCCGATCGAGTACACGGTGGTGGCGTGCCGGTGCATGCCGATGCCGAGCGCGGAGACGACCACGTCGGCGTGCCGGACCACCTCGCGGACCGCGTCCGCCTGGCCGACATCGCCCCGCACGACCCGGACCGCGTCCGACCGGGGCAGGCCGCCGGGCCGGCGTACCAGCGCGGTCACCCGATGACCCGCGGCCTCGGCCTGGTGGAGGAAGGTGCGGCCGGTGCCGCCGGTCGCTCCGAACACCGCGACCCGCATATCACCCCCGTTCCCCGACCTGGCCCTCAGCGCTGGATCCCGGCGGCCTTCTCCACCTGGCCGAGCACGGCCGCGCAGTCCAGTTCGCCGGATCCGTCGTTCAGGGCGGCCGTGAGCATCTCGTACGCGGCGGTCACGGCGGGCAGCGGAACGGCCAGCCGTTGCGCCTCGGTCATGGCGAGCATCAGGTCCTTGCGCATCAGCGAGAGCCGAAAGTCGGCCCGCTGGTAGTCGCGCCGGAGCATGGCCTGTCCCTTGAAGCGCATCATCGGCGAGCTGTAGCCGCTCGCGACGATCATCTCGATCAGCTGCTCGCGGTTCAGCCCGGCCCGTACGCCCAGCACGACCGCCTCGGACATGGCCTGCAGCTGGACGCCCATCAGCATGTTGAGCGCCACCTTGGCGACCGCACCGAGCCCGTGCCCGCCCAGGTGTACGACGTCCTTGGCCAGGACGTCGAGGACCGGCTTGAGGGCGTCCACATCGGTCGCCTCGCCGCCGATCATGAAGCGCAGCTCGCCCTGCTCGGCGTGCCGGCCGTTGCCGAGCACGCGCGCGTCCAGGGGACGGTGCCCGGCGCCGGCGATCATCGTGGCGAACTCGCGGGCCGCGTCCGGCGACACCGTGCTGAGATCGGCGATCACGGTGCCGGGAGCCGCGGCCGCCAGTACGCCGTCGTCGCCGGTGAGCACGGCGCGCACCGCGTCCGCGGTCGCGACGCTGATCAGCACGACATCGGAGCTGGCCGCGGCCTCGCCCGGTGACGCGGCGAGCCGGGCGCCGAGCGGGGCCAGCTCGGCCGCCTTGTCCGCACTGCGGTTGAACACCGCGACCTCGAAGCCGGCGGCCAGCAGCCGGCGCACCATGCCGGAGCCCATCACACCCAGACCGACGAAGCCGATGCGTTGCCTGTCCATGACTCACCCTCATCCTCGCGGTTCAGCGGCACGGATCACCCTGCTGCCGCCGGTGCCCAGCGTCGTGAGTCTCCGGTCCCGCGCCGGCTGGGAACGCCGATCGCCCCGCCGCACCGGGTCGCACCGCCCATCCGGACCCGGATCTTTTCCCCGCCGAGCGATGTGCGGTGCTCCTGTGCGGAGGAAGCGGACGGACGAGTCTCAGGGTTTCCGACCGTCCGCACCACCCGTTCGAGGGAGACCACATGTCCGACGCGAAGCCGTATCTGACCGGGCCTGAGGAGGGCCGGGCGATCTGGCACATGGGGGCGCTGCTGCAGTTCCGCGCCACCAGCGAGGAGACCGGCAATGCGTTCTGGCTCGCCGAGCAGACATCCAACCTGGGGTACGCGTCGCCGATCCACGTGCACAGCCGGGAGGACGAGACGTTCTACGTCCTCGACGGGGAGCTGAGCATCGAGATCGACGGCGTGATGTACCGCCCGGCGGTGGGCTCCACCGTGTTCGCGCCGCGCGGCCTGCCGCACTCGTACAAGGTCGAGTCGCCGACCGCCCGGTGGCTCGTGCTGGGCACGCCGGGCGGCTTCGACGGTTGGTTCTTCGAGACCGGCAAGCCGGCCGAGAGCCTGACCACCCCGGCGTTCGACCCCGCCGACTTCCCCGACTTCGGCGAGATCATCGCCTCGGTGGAACGGTTCGGCGGCAAGGTCCTCGGCCCGCCGCGCGCCTGACCGGAGGACGCTATGACAATCGACGTCCACGGCCACGTCACGCCGCCGGAACTGCTGAAACGATTCCCGATGCCGGCCAGCCTCGGCGACGTCGAGGGCATGATCGCCCGCAAGGCGGCGGCCGGCATCGACCTGACCATCGTCGGCAGCCCGGTCGGTGTCGGCACCATGGTCCCGATGCCTGGGCTGGACAACTACGACCAGCCCGCCGACCGGATCGAGTCCTTCCACGAGTGGCTCGGCGAGACCGTCCGGGCCCATCCCGGGCATCTGCGCGCGTACGCCTACGTCAACCCGTACGCCGAGGACGACCACCTGACCCGCGTCGCCAAGCGGCTGCAGCAGGAGGAGTTCGTCGGCTTGATCGTGAACACCAGCGTGCGCGGCCGGTACCTGAACGCGCCGGAGGCCGAGGGGGTCTTCGCGCTGGCCGCCGAGACCGGCTGTCCGATCCTGCTGCACCCGCCGGCCGAACCCGTCGGCAGCCCCGCCCTGAACGGGCATCTCGGGATGATCGAGCACGTCGCGCGGCCGTGTGACATCACGACCGGGGTCGCCGCCATCCTGTTCGCGGGCTGGCTGACGAAATATCCGCAGCTGAAGCTGATCGCCCCGAACGCGGGCGGCGCGCTGGCCCTGCTGCGCGAGAAACTCGACCTGGCCTGGCACCGGACGGCCGGCCCGCCGTCCGGCCCACCGTCCGGCCGACCATCGGCCGGGCCGCCGTCGCCGATCGCCGAGCAACTGCGCCGGGTACGGGTGGATACCGCCACCCCGTCGCGGCTGGCCCTGGCCGCCGCGCTCGAGGTCTTCGGCCCCGGCGGACTGCTCTTCGGCACCGACTCGCCGCCGCAGGCCGCGCCGGTCGAGCAGGCGCTCGATCTGGTCGACAGCGTCGCCCGCGACGAGCAGGAGCGGCGACGGATCCGCGAAGGCAACGCTCGCGAGCTGTTCGGACTCACCGGCACGGAGGGGACATGACCGAAGTCAACGCACCACTGGCCGGCCGGCGCACGTTCGTGGTGGGCGGCTACGGCGGCCTGGGCACGGCGATCTGCACCGGCCTGGCCGCCCTGGGCAGCGCGGTCGCGGTGGCCGGCCGGTCCGAGGACAAGGCCGGGGAACTGGCCGCGCGGCTGGCCGCGTCCGGCGTGCCGGCCGTCGGCGTCGCGATGGACATCACCTCGTCGGCCAGCATCGACGCGGCCGTAACCACCTCCGCCGAGGCCCTGGGCGGCCTGGACACGCTGATCAACTGCGCCAGCAAGCTCGAGGTCCAACCGGCCGAACGGTTCGACGAGACCACCTGGCGCCAGATCATCGACGCCAACCTCACCGGCGCCTTCCTCCTCTCCCAGCGGGTGGCCCGGGTGATGATCGCGGCCGGTGGCGGCGGGCGCATGGTGCACCTGTCGTCGGTCCGCGGCGCGGTCGGGGCCCGCCGGGGCTTCTCCGCGTACGGCGCCAGCAAGGCCGGCCTGAACCTGCTGGTCAAGCAGCTCGCCGCGGAGTGGGGCGGGCAGGGCATCACGGTCAACGCGGTCGCGCCGGGCTTCGTGACCACCGACTTCGTCGAGGACGCCACCCGCGACCCGGCGTTCGTGGCGTCGGTCCGCGGGCGTATCCCGCTGGGCCGCTTCGCCGAGCCCGAGGAGATCGCCGGCGCGGTTCTCTATCTGCTGTCCCCCACCGCCGGGTTCGTCACCGGACAGGTCCTGTACGTCGACGGCGGCGTCACCGCCAGCCAGTGAAGGAGTTCGAGATGAGCACATGGAACGCCCTCTTCTACCCGCTCAAGCCGGGCAGCGAGGATAAGGTCAAGGAGTTGTTCCGCACCAGTGGGCGGCCGGAGTTCGACGTCCGCGACGAGAACGGCCGGGTGATCGGCCGTCTGCTGGGCACGATGGCGTTCGTCGGCAAACAGATGGCGGTGCGGGTCATCGAGATCGAAGGCCCGCTGCCCCTGGTCGCCGCACACATGAGCCGGCAGCCGGCGGTGCGCGCCTTCGAGGTGGAGCTCGAGGACCACCTGGCCGCGAAGAGGGACATGCGCACACCTCAGGGCGCCCAGGCGTTTTTCCGGGACGCGTCGCTGGAGTGTGTCCTGTCCCGCCGGCACGACGAGCCACTGGCCGACGCGTGAGCGCCCAGGGCGGGCGGGAGGACGGCGCCGGTATGGAGGTCGGCATCGGCATCCCGAACACGGTTCCCGGCGTGAGCGGCAACGAACTGGTCAGCTGGGCGGCGGAGGCGGAACAGGCCGGTTTCAGCACGCTGGCCACGCTGGACCGGCTGGTCTACGACAACTACGAGAGCCTGACCGTGCTCGCCGCGGCCGCCGCCGTGACGAGCCGGGTCAAGCTCATGACCGGGATTCTGATCGCCCCCCTGCACACCAACGCCGCGCTGCTGGCCAAGCAGGTGGCCACGGTGGACCGCCTCTCCGACGGGCGGCTCGCCCTGGGGCTGGCGGTCGGGTCCCGCCCGGACGACTTCGCGGCGAGCGGCACCCCGCACGCCGGCCGTGGGAGCCGGCTCGACGCGCAGATCGACGAGCTGCGCCGGCTGTGGGCAGGCGAACGCCGCGGGTTCGCCGGCGGGGTGGGCCCGACGCCCACCCGGCACGGCGGGCCGCCGATGGTCTTCGGCGGCCACTCGCCGGCCGCGATCCGGCGCGCCGCCAACAGCGGCTCGGGCTGGATCAGCGGCAGCGGAGGGCTCGGCATGTTCCGGAAGGGCTCGGGCGCCGTCCGGGCCGAGTGGGCCCGCGCCGGCCGGGACGGCCGGCCGCGGACGTACGCGCTGGTCTACTTCAGCCTCGGCGACCGGGCCGACGAGTTGGCCAACGCGTACCTGCGCGACTACTACGGCTTCGCACCGCCGTACGCGCAGGCTGTCGTGAACGCCGCCGCCATCGGCGCCGACGCGGTTCGGCAGACCGTGCGCGATTTCGCCGCCGCCGGCTGCGACGAGCTCATCATGGCGCCCTGCTCGGCCGATCCCGATCAGATCAAGCTGCTCAGCGAGGCGGTTGCCGACGCTCGCTGACCAGCACAACGAGGAGGGCCCCGCTCCGGCGGGGCCCTCCTTGCGTATGCGGCGTTCCGCGGTCAGTCCCCGCTGAGGGAGACCACCCGGTCCCGCAGGTCGGGGTCGGTCAACGCCTTGACGAGGAAGTCCGCCAGGTCACCGCGACTCACCGGCCGCTCGCCGGCGATGTGGTTGCCCACCTCGGTGCGATAGCGGCCCGCCGGGCCGTCGATCAGCCCGCGGACTCGCACCACCGTCCAGCTCACACCGCCGTTGCGCAACTCATCCTCGGTCCGCTCGTGGTCCAGGAACCGGTTGCGCAGCACCTTGTCGATCACCATGCGGACGCTCAGCCGGCGCCACAGCGACGCCGACGCGCTCACGTCGATCGCGCTCGGGGAGACCGCGAAGACGCGCGCCGTGCCACCGCTGTCGCGGACCAGGTCGACGACGTGGGCCATCCCGAACGACCGGGTCACCGAGGTCGCCCGGCCGGGCTCGGCCGCCAGGTAGAAGACCGCCTCGGCGGCCGCCAGCGGGTCGACCAGGGTTTCCGGCTTGAGCACGTCCCCGCGGACGACCACGCAGTCCGGGTGCTCGACCGGCATGGTCTCCGGGTGCCGGACCACCGCGATCACCCGGTGGCCGTCGGCGAGCGCGCGCCCGACCACGAGCCGGCCGGTGCGGCCGGCCGCTCCTATCACCACCACCTTCATGCCGGCCCCCTCACACGACCACGCCGAGCATCGCCGCGGCGTAGGCGCCGACCGCGACGACCGCCGCATAGGTACGGACCTGGTGGGCGTTGTGCCAGACCCGGCGCTTACGGGCCCAGGCCTCGGCCGGACGGCGTGGACTCCAGACCTCGATCTGCCGCCAGATCGGCCGGTTGACGCCCTCGGACGCCAGGCCGACGACCACCATCCCGACCGAACCGATCAGAAAGAGCGTCGCCACCAGCGCGTTGCCCGAGGCGATGGCGGCCCAGACACCTACCCCGGCGGCGATCACGCCGCTCCACACCGCGATCGGATGGAACACGTGCATGTCGATGAGGTGGCACACCGTGACGTACCGGTCGTACGGCAGCGTGTTGAGCATCGGCAGGATCGACAACTTCATGATCCACAGAGTGCCGAGCTGAACGGCCGCGGACGTCAGCACCCAGATGCCGAGCACCGAGACCAGCGTGCTCATGCCCTCCTCCCGATGCTGCCGGCCAGGCGGTGCCCGGAGGTCTCGGCCTGGATGACGAAACGCATCGACCGCGCCTCGGACATGCAGACCCGCATCGGCCGCACGAGGCTGCGGTGGTCCTCGCCGTCCTCCCAGGCCGCGAAGTCGGCGAGAGACTCCCACTCGCTGGTGATCAACCACTGCTCGGGGTCGGTGCTGGACCGGCACACCTGATCGGTGATGTGCCCGGGCACCCCGTCGGCGACGGCGTACCGGATCTGTTCGTAGGCCTGGAGGAAGTCGACCGTCCGCTCCTCCGGCACCCGGATCAGGAAAATGATCCGCGCGCGCTCGGTCGTTCTCATCGTCACGACGCTGTCCTTCCGTTGTCGGCGGCCGTTCCGGGATGCCGGCGCAGCACGACCGCACTGTTGTAACCGCCGTAGCCGCGAGCGGCGATCAATGCGGCCTCCAGACGGGCTGGGCGAGTGCCGGCCACGAAGTCGAGGTCGCAACCCTCGGCCGGCCGGCCGGTGCCGGAATGCGCCGGAATCTGCCCGGCCCGCATGGCCAGCACCGCCGTGGCGGCGTCCAGGGCGGCGCCGCCCTGGTAGAGCCGCCCGATCAGCGACTTGGCGCTGCTGACCGGGGGCCGCGCGGGGCCGAAGACGGCCCGGATCGCCGCCGCCTCGGCCCGGTCCTGGTCGAGAACGCCCTGGGCGTCCGGCACGACCAGGTCGATGTCCTCCGGAGCGAGTCCCGCGTTGCCGATCGCCTCGCGCAATGCCCGGGCGTACTGCTGATGTGGCACCCCGTCGGGGCCGCCGGGCAGCACACCGTCGTGGGTGGCTGACCAGCCCGCGACCTCGGCGTAGATCGTCGCGCCGCGGCCGACGGCGTGCTCGAGCTCTTCTACGACCAGTACCGCGCCGCCCTCACCGGGGACGTATCCGCTTGCCGCCGCATCGAACGGCAGGTAGGCACGGGCCGGATCGGCGACCGGGCTGAGCCGGCCGCTGCCCAACTGGCAGGTGAGGGCGTACGGGCTGAGCGGGGCCTCCAGCCCACCGGCGAGCACCACGTCGACGCCCCGGGCGATCAGCCGGGCCGAATGCGCCAGGCTGTCCAGTCCCCCGGCGCTCTCGGCCACCAGCACGTTGCTCGGCCCCTTGGCCTGGTGCCGGATCGACAGCTGCCCGACGGTCGCGGCGTAGAACCAGGCGATCGACTGGAACGCCCCCACGGTCCGCTCCGGCTGGCTCCACAACCGTTGCAGCTCGCGCTGTCCGAAGTGGTTGCCGCCGGACGAGCTGGCCAGCACCACCGACACCTGGTACGGATCCTCGGCGTCGAGGTCGAGGCGCGCGTCGGCGAGCGCCCGTTCCACCGCGACGAAGGCCATCCAGGTCCAGCGGTCGGTCTGCACAGTGAGACGGTTCGGGATGTCCCGGGTCAGGTCGTCGAGACCGCGCACCTCGCCGGCCACGGTGGTGGTGTAGCCGCTCGCGTCGAAGGCGCTGATCCGGTCCAACCGGTTGGTCCGCGAGGCGACGGTCGACCAGTGTTCCTCGGCCGTGACACCGCTCGGCGCCATCACACCGAGCCCGGTGATCACCGCTCGGCGGCTCATGACCCGTCCCTGAACCGGCCGAACAGCATCGCCGACTGGAAGCCGCCGAAGCCGCTGCCGACCGAGAGCGCGACGTCGACCGGCAGCTCCCGGGCGGTGTTCGGCACGTAGTCCAGATCGCACTCCGGGTCGCGGTTGGCCCAGTTCGCCGTCGGCGGCACCGTGCCGCTCTCGATCGCCAGCGCGCAGGCCGCCATCTCGATCGCCCCGATGGCGCCGAGCGAATGCCCGATCATCGACTTGATCGAGCTCACCGGCGTCCGGTACGCGGCGTCGCCCAGCGACCGCTTGAACGCGGCGGTCTCGTGCCGGTCGTTCTGCTTGGTCCCGGAGCCGTGCGCGCAGATGTACGACACGTCCTCCGGATTCAGCCGCGCCTGGTTCATCGCGTCGTCGATCGCCAGCGACATCTCCCGGCCGTCCGGGCGCAGGCCGGTCATGTGGAAGCCGTTGCTGCGGGCGCCGTACCCGTTGACCTCGCAGTAGATGGGTGCCCCGCGACGCAGCGCGTGACCCAGCTCCTCGAGGATGAGCACCGCACCACCCTCGCCCAGCACGAACCCGTGCCGGTCGCGGTCGAACGGCCGCGACGCGTGCGCCGGGTCGTCGTTGTCCGGGGTGGTGGCGCGAATCGCGTCGAACGAGGCGGCGGTCACCGGCGAGAGCGGGGAATCGGCCGCTCCACTGATCACCACATCCGCCTCGCCGTCCTGGATCAGCTGGTGGGCGTACCCGATCGCGTCGATGCCGGACGTGCATCCGGTCGACACCACCTGCACCGGCCCGTGCGTGCCGTAGCGCATCGCCACCTCGGCCGCGAGGCTGCTGGGCACCAGGGCCTCGTAGATGAACGGCTTGGCCCGGCCCGGGTCGACCAGCCAGTCGCGGCCATGGTTGCTGACCGCCACGTACTGCTGCTCCAGCCGCATCGTCCCGCCGACGGCCGAGCCCAGCACCACACCGGTACGGTCGGCGAGTTCGCCGTCGAGCTCGAGGCCGCTCTCGCTCAGCGCCTCGGCCGCCGCGGCCAGGGCGAACTGGATGTAGCGGTCGTTGCGGGCGATCTCGGTGGCGCTGAGCCCGGCCGCGGTGGGATCGAAGTCGCACTCGGCTGCGACCTGGGACCGGAACGGCGAGGGATCGTAGAGCGTGGGGCGGCGGGTGGCCGTACGGCCGTCAGTCAGCAGCGACCAGAACGCCTTGCGCGTCACGCCGCCCGGCGCCACCACGCCGATCCCGGTGACCACCGTCCGCCGGCGCATCGGCGCGGTCATGCCGGTTCCGCCGCACGCCGAGAAGCGTCGGCGGCGCTCTCAGTGTCGACGTGACCGAGCTCGGGCCGGGGCGCGAGCGGCCCCAGGTGGAACACCGCGTTGGCCACCTCGGCACTGGGGTTGCGCAGCCGGTGGCGGACGTTGACCGGGATGAGGATGCCCTGCTGCGACCGGACGACGATGGCCTCGCCGTCCAGATCGACGGTCAGCTCACCGCCCGTCACGTACAGAAACTCCTCGCTGTACGGGTGGTAGTGCTCGGCGATGGCCTCGCCCGGCTGCAAGGTGGCCACGCCGAGAAAGCCGGATGTGCTGCCCACCGTCGCCGGCCCGAGTACCACCCGGATCTCGGCACCGCGACGGGTGTTCGCCGGCTGGTCGCGCCACGAGATCACCTTGTTCGTCACTGTGGTCATGAACTCTGCTTCTCCTTGAGCGCGATCTGCTCGATCCGGTCCTTGATCACCTTCATCTGGACCGCCGAGTTGGTGTTGATCCGGTTCGTCATGGCCGCGTCGTCGACGGGCGCCGCCGGCTTCATGTGGAAGTCCTGCTTCCAGGTCATCCGGGTCCCGTCGCCCGTGTCCCGGTAGCTCCAGAAAATGTTCATGTACTCGAACGGACCGGTTTCGACCCGCCGGGCGCGCACCTCCTGCCGCTCGGCGTCGAGGATCCGCTCGCTCACCCAGCTCCATTCGACGCCGTTCTCGTCCGGGTACATGGTGAGCCGGAAGGTGATCGTGTCTCCGTCGTCGCTCAGCACCTCGGCCTTGGCGTATTCGGTGTAGAGGTCGGGCCAGTTGGCCACGTCGTTGGTGATCCGCCAGACGAGCGACAGCGGTGCCGCGATGTCGATGCTGTTCTCGGTGTGCCCGGCCATCTCACCGCCCCTTCCCGGTCCGGCCGGTGCGGATCAACTCGGCGACCTCCGGCACGGTGCGCTCGAGCAGCTCGTCGGGCAGCTGCACGCCGTGCTCGGTCTTGACGACCGCCTGAAGTTCCATCGCGGCCAGCGAGTCCATACCGAGACCGGCCAGCGACTGGTCACCGGGGTCGGTCAGCAAGGCGGGGTCCACGCCTGCGGCCTTGACGAGAATCCGCCGGAGGTCACGATCGATGTCCTGTTGCTCCGATGTGGTCATGGGGCTTCCTTTCCTTCGGACGTCAACGGTCAGGGGCGCTGGATGGTCGGAAACGCTGGGTGGCGGGGAACGCTGGGTGACCGGGAACGCTCGGTGGGTCAGGAGCGCTGGGTCCAGCGGCCGTCCGGCGCCAGGCGGTCGACCAGTCCGGTGCCGTGCTCGGCCTTGCGGAACTGGTCGTCGGCGAGGACCTCGCGGAGAAACGGGATGGTGGTCCGCACGCCCGGCCCGGTGACCTCGAACTCGGCCAGCACGCGGTCCATCCGGTCGAGCGCGCCCTCCCGGTCCGGCGCCCAGACCACGGCCTTCGCCAGGAGCGAGTCGTAGTGGGGGCCGAGTACATATCCCGCGTACGCGTGCGTGTCCACCCGGGTGAACGGGCCGCCCGGCAGGTGGAAGACGTCGATCCGTCCGGGCGTCGGGGCGAAGTTGCGGGCCGGGTCCTCGCCGTTGACCCGGCACTCGATGGCAACGCCGCGGATCGTCACGTCCTGCTGCCGCAGCCGCAGCCGCTGCCCGGCCGCGGCGAGCACCTGTTCCCGGATCAGATCGATGCCGGTGATCGCCTCAGTGACCGTGTGCTCCACCTGGATACGGGTGTTGATCTCCATGAAGTAGAACTTCTCGTCCGCGTCGACCAGGAACTCCAAGGTGCCGACACCGGCGTAGCCCAGCTGCAGTACCGCCGCCACCGACGACTCGGTGATCGATTCGAGCGTGGCCGGGCTGAGGGCGGGCGCCGGGCCCTCCTCGATGAGCTTCTGGTGACGCCGCTGCACCGAGCAGTCCCGGGTCCCCAGGTGTACGCCGTTCCCGCGGCCGTCGCACAGCACCTGCACCTCGACGTGCCGTGCGGTGGCGAGATAGCGTTCCAGGTACACCCGGTCGTCGCCGAACACCATCCGGGCCGACGCTCGCGCCAGCCGGTACTGGTCTTCGAGCTCGGGCTCGCCATGCACCACCCGCATACCCTTGCCGCCTCCCCCGGCGACCGCCTTGATGATCACCGGGTAGCCGGCCTCACCGGCGACCGCCCGCGCCTGCGCGATCGTGGCGGCCGGGGCGACGCCGCCGGGCAGCAACGGCAGACCGGCATCGCGGAACAGGCGCCGGGCCGACGACTTGTCGCCGAGCCGGGCCATCTGCTCCGGTGCCGGGCCGATGAAGGTGAGCCCCGCCTCGGCGCACACCTCGGCGAAGTCCGGGTCCTCGGAGAGGAAGCCGTAGCCGGGATGGATCGCCTCGGCGCCGGTCTGCAGCGCCGCCTCTACGACCGCCGCGGCGTTCAGATAGCTCCGCGCCGGCGCGGCCGGCCCGATGCGCACGCGCTCGTCGAAATGCCGCAGCACCGTGGGGTCGGCGTCGGCCGAGGAGTACACCCCGACCGTACGGACGCCCATCTCCCGAAGCGTGCGAGCGACCCGGACGGCGATCTCGCCGCGGTTGGCGATGAGAACCTTTCCGAACATCGCCGGTCACCCCGCCCCGAGGCCGTCGGCGCCGACCGCGATCCGGATCAGCGGCTGTCCGAACTCGACCGGTTCGGCGTCCCGGACGAGAATTTCCTTGATCACCCCGGGCATCTCCGCGGTGATCGGGTTGAACAGCTTCATCGCCTCGATGACGCCGACCGTGTGTCCCTCCTCCACTGTGTCGCCGACATCGACGAACGGCGCCTCGGACGGGCCGGAGGCGCGGTAGAAGGTGCCCACCATGGGCGAGGCGAGCACGGCCTCACCGGCGACCGGAACGGCGGCGTGCGGCTCGCCCTCGGCGGGCCGGGCCGCCGGGGTGTCCGGCGGCACGGCGGCGGCCGGCGGCGCGGGAGCCGCTGCCACAGCGGCGGTGGCCTCCTGCCACTCCACCTCTACGGCTGTGTCGCCGGCGTGTACGCGAACCCGGCGCAGCGGGCCCGGCAGATCCTTCGCGATCCGGCTGAGCTGGGCCGAGAGCGCGACCAGGGTCGCCTCGGGCGGTGTGTCGGGGTCCATCACCCCACCGCCTTGCCGGCCGCGGTCAGCGCCGGGCGCGGGGTCCGCGGCCCGGCCGGCGCCGGGCGGACCACAATCGCCTCGTCCGCCCGCGCCGTGGTGAAGCCGTCGGCGCCGATCTGCCTGAACCGGGCCCGCCGCTCGTGCAGCAATTCGTCGACCGGGCGCGCGCACAGTTCGGCCAACGTGTGCGCCAGCGCGGCGCCGACGTTCTCGATCATGGTCGTGGCATCCCCGCCGGCTCCACCGACGGGCTCGGGCACCACCGCGTCGACCACGCCCAACCGCAGCAGGTCGCCCGCGGTCAGGTGCAGTGCGCGCGCCGCGGTCTCGGCCACCCCGGCGTCGCCCCAGAGGATCGACGAGCATCCCTCGGGACTGATCACCGAGTAGATTCCGTGCTCCGCGATCAGCACGCGGTCGGCGACGGCGAGCGCCAGTGCGCCACCGCTTCCGCCCTCGCCGGTGACCGCGGTGACCACCGGGGTGTCGAGGTCGAACAGCGCCAGGATGTTGCTGGCGATGGCGAACGACTGGCCGTTCGCTTCGGCCTCGGCGCCCGGGTACGCACCGGGCGTGTCCACCAGGGATACCACGGGGATGTGCAGCTTGGCGGCGAGCCGCATGACGCGCAGCGCCTTGCGGTACCCGGCCGGCTGCGGCATGCCGAAGTTGCGGCTGACCAGCTCCTTGGTGTGGTGGCCCTTCTGCTGCCCGACGACCGCGACCGGGCGGTCGGCCAGGCGGGCGAACCCGGCCACGATGGCCGGGCAGTCCTCGCCGAAGCGGTCGCCGCGCAACTCGACGAAACCGTCGAACGCGGAACGCAGGTAGTCCAGTGCCGTCGGCCGGCGGGTGTCCCGGGCCAGCGACACGGTCGCCCACGCGTCGGCCGCCTCCAGCGCGCCCGGGTCGCGGACCAGCACGTCGGTGCCGGCCGGCTCGGGCGCGACGGACTCGGCGGGCTGCAGGGCGCGCAGGAGGGCGACGAGCCAGTCCCGGATCTCGCGGCGCGGCCGGACCTCGTCCACCTGCCCGTGCGCCAGCAGGAAGTCGGCGGTCTGGAAGTCGTCCGGCAGCTTCCTCCGGAGGGTCTGCTCGATCACCCGCGGTCCGGCGAAGCCCATCCGGGCGCCCTGCTCGACCAGGATGACGTCGCAGTTGGTGGCGAATGACGCGGCCACCCCGCCGTACGTCGGGTCGGTGACCAGGCTGACCGTCGGCACCCCGGCGCGCCCCAGCGCGCCGATCGCCTGGCTCACCTTCGCCATCTGGAGCAGCGCGAGCGCGCCCTCCTGCATCCGGGCGCCACCGGAGGCCGTGACGATCAGCAAGGGCATCCGGGTGGTCAGCGCCTGCTCGGCGGCCCGCGTGATCATCTCGCCCACTGCGACGCCGAGGCTGCCGCCCATGAACCGGAAGTCCATGACCGCCAGGCAGACCGGCAGGCCGGCCAGGCGGGCCGTGCCGCACACCACGGCGTCACTCAGCCCCGTCGCACGCCGGGCATCGACCAGCCGGTCCCGGTACGGCCGCCGGTCGGCGAAGTCGAGCACATCGGTGGCGAGCACGGTGCCGGCCAGCGGCCGGAAGCTACCGGGATCGGTGAGCTGCGCGATCCGTTCCGGCGCGGTGAGCCGGTGGTGGTGCTCGCAGTGGGGGCAGACGTACAGGTTGCGGCTCAGCTTCTTGCCGTACAGCAGCGCACCGCATCCCGCGCAGTGCGTCCACGCTGTCCCGGCGCTCATCGCCCGCCGCCCTGCGGCTGCGGGCTCCATCGGTAGAAGCACTGGGCCTGGGCGTCGGCGGGCGACTGCCAAGTGGCCAGGTAGGGCGAGATGTAGGGGTCGAGCCGAGCGCTGATCCGCCGGAACTCGGGGTGCCGCCGGCCCCGCTCGATCGCCGCCGGTCCCTGCTCATCAGTATCGAGCAGGTGAACGTAGAGGTCGCCGAGCCGGTACAGAGAGCGGTGCCGCACGCCGACCAGGTGAGGCAGCTCGGTGGCATCGGACTGCTGCCAGATATCGGCCACGGTCGCCTCGGCGGCTGGATCGATCTTCGCCACGATCAGAGTTCTATGCATGCCATTCCCTCGAGCCGGTCTGATGTTTATGGGGCCGTGACATCAGACTCGTCGGGGCGCGTCCCACTGTCGTGAGGCCCCCGTCCTGACCGGCATAGGTAACTGGCCTCGGGCGAAAGAGAAGGAGACAGCAAAAGGCCCGGTCCCGCAACGGGAACCAGGCCAGGAGTCCGAGGTGGATGGTGACCGCAGGAGGTTCAGTGGCCCAGCCCCGCCCGGCGGGCTTGAACGGCCGCCTCGGTTCGGTCGGCCAGCCGCAGCTTCGCGAAGATACGCGATAAATAGTTACGCACGGTCTTGATACTCAGCCCGAGATCACGGGCGATCGCGGCATTTCCCTTGCCGTCGGCGATCAGTTCCAGGACCGCGCGTTCCCGGGACGTCAGTTCCGGGAACGGCACCTGGTCCGCCGGCGGGTTGGTCAGGTGTTCGATCACCCATCCCGTGGAATGTGGGTCGAAAAGGATGCTTCCGGCGGCGACGGTCTCGATGGCCAGGTTGAGCTCGTTGCCGTCGGCGCCTTTGAGCAGGAACCCCCGCGCCCCGGAGCGCATGGCGGCGAGAAACGTCTGGCGATCGTCCAGCATGGTCACCATGATCACGGCGGTACGCCGGCATCGGTGCACGATCGCCTTGGTCGCTTCGATGCCGTTGATGACCGGTAGGTTGACATCCATGAGGACCACCTTCGGCTGGAGGCGTTCAGCCATCGACACGGCCTCCCGACCGGTCGCCGCCTCACCGACGACACGACATCGGTTCGCGCCGTGCAGCAGACCCTTGACGCCTGAGCGGTAGAGCGGGTGGTCGTCCGCGATGAGGACGTCGATCACACTTGACAGCTGGGCAGTGGCAGTCATCGGGCATCTCCTGTCAGAGCTAGCGCGAAAACGGTATGGCTGCTTCCACAACCACCCCGGAGGGCGTCGCGGGCCGGACGGTGCAAGAACCCCCGTGGTTCTCCGCCCGTTCTTGCATACTTGTCAGCCCGGTGCCCTCGGGCACCCTTCCCAGTGGAAACCCGACCCCGTTGTCGCGTACCCGCAGTTGCACCTCGGCCTCGCCGACGGAAATTTCCACCCAACAGCGGGTGGCGCCGGCGTGTCGGAGGACGTTGACCACCGCCTCATGGACAATCCGGTAGATGTCGTCCAATGTGGACTCTGGTAAGCTCGCCAGACCGGGATCGATGTCGATCGTCAGCTCGGCGGGTGCCTCGAAGGCGACGCTCAGCTCAAACAGGGCGTCACTCAGCCAGGCCACGACGTCCGGCCTGTCCCGCACCAGCAACGACCCGGCGTAAGGGTCCACGACCAGCTCGCGCACTTTGCCGATCATCGCCACGGTCTCCCCGCGGGACCGCTCGATCAGGCTGGCCGCCTTCCGCCGGTCCTGTTCGATCAGCTGTAAGGCCAGCTCCAGCTGGGTGGCCACCGCGGCCAGCGCTGCCCCCACGTCGTCGTGCAGATCCCGTTGCCATTTCCGTAAAAGTATTTCGGCGCTCTCGCCTGGTGCACCGGGAAGGCGCATCGGTCTTTCCCCCGTCATTGATGTCCAATACTGGACAGTCGATGCGACCACCGCTCCCCGCCGTAATGGCACGGTGATTCGTATGACATAGACCGGGCCCACTCTAGCGGCAGCGCAGTGATAGGTCAACGACTCTAGGTGAGCCCGCCCGCCTCTCGGAACAGGGGAAATTCGTCCCACCGGCCCGGGATTTGAACACAATGGCGCGGGGACCGTCGCCCGGCCGACCCATGGCCCGAGAAACAGCACGGCCGTTGTAATAGCCCCGGGGCGGACTGGACGATAGCTCGCTGACCTGGCCAAACACCGGTCTGATGGCGGGAGACGTGCGTCACATTCCGTGCGTCCGGGTTGCCGGCGCGCGAACCTGCTTGCCGTTGCCCGACCCGGCCCTCGCGGCTATGTTCCAGACAACGCGGCGACGGTCCGGCGGCCGGCCACTTTCATCAATGCATTTTGTGCTCTGGCGGCACGCCCGAAATGTCGATCCGACTCCGTGAAAGCGGCGCCCGGCCATGTCCGATTGGTCCTTTCCACCATTTTATCCGTAAGGAGTCCTCTGTGGACATCCCGGAATCAGCGATCGGCGACGCCGACGCGAGTGCGGCTCGCATTTACTTCCTGCTTCGCGCGATACGCGCCTTCGAGGAGCGGGTGCACACCGAATTTCCGGCCGGCCGCATTCCTGGAGCTGTGCACCTGTACGCAGGCCAGGAGGCCGTTGCGGTCGGGGTGTGCTCGGCCCTGAACGACGACGATTACATCGCCAGTACACATCGCGGTCACGGGCATGCGATCGCGAAGGGCTGTGACCTCGGGGGCATGATGCTCGAGCTGTACGGCAAAGCCGGCGGAGTATGCGGTGGCAAGGGCGGATCGATGCACATCGCCGACTTCGATCGCGGAATGCTGGGCGCCAACGGCGTAGCCGCGGGAGGCGTGCCGCTGGCGGCCGGGGCCGCGCTCTCGGCCAAGGTCCGGGGCACGGGTCAGGTGGCGGTCGCCTTCGTCGGAGACGGCGGCGTCAACCAGGGTGCGTTCGCCGAAAGCCTGACCCTGGCCGCGGTCTGGCGGCTTCCCGTCGTCTTCGTCGTCGAGGACAACGGGTACGCCCAGGCCACCGGCACGCCGTTCCACTTGAACGGCCGGACCGTGGCCCCGCGCGGTGCGGCGCTCGGCATCCCGTCGGTCACGGTCGACGGATACGACTACTTCGCCGTCCGCGCCGCGGCCGACGAAGCGGTGGCTCGGGCCCGGTCCGGCGGCGGCCCGACGCTGCTCGAGTGCACCGCGCAACGGTTCTTCGGTCACATGGAGGGCTGGGACCAGCAGGCGTACCGCGGCGAGGGCGAGGTGGAGCGGGTGCGCGCCGAGCACGACTGCATCCGATCGTTCGCCGATCGCAGCGTTGCCGACCAGACGCTGACCGCCCAGACCATCGCCGACCTCGACCGCGTGGTGGCCGATCTCATCGACGACGCGGTCCGCACGGCCGAATCGGCTGCCGGGCCGGACCCGGACGAAGTGCTCACCGACGTCTACGTCACCTACTGAAGGAGCGCGGAGTGACCAGGCAACTGACCTACCTGCAAGCGATCGGTGAAGCTCTCGACCAGGAAATGACCCGCGACCGAAGCGTCGTGGTGTTCGGCGAGGACAACATCGGTGGCACCGGCTGCGAAGGCCGGCTGGGCAATGCGTGGGGTCCCACCCAGGGCCTGCACGAGTCCCACCCGGACCGGATTCTCGACACCCCGATCACCGAGGCGGCGTTCGTCGGCGCGGCCGTCGGCGCCGCGGCGACCGGGCTCCGGCCGGTGGCCGACCTGTTGTTCGTCGACTTCGCCGGCGTCTGCTTCGACCAGATCCTCAACCAGGCCGCCAAACTGCGCTACATGGGCGGCGGGAAGGCCAGCGTCCCGCTCGTGCTGCGAGCCATGTACGGCACCGGGATGCGGCGCGGCGCCCAGCACTCGCAGGCGCTGTACTCGATGTTCACCCATATTCCGGGGCTGAAAGTGGTCGCGCCGGCCAGCGCGTACGACGCCAAGGGGTTGATGATCGCGGCGATCCGGGACGACGACCCGGTCGTCTTCTTCGAGCACAAGATGCTCTACTTCGCCCCGGGCGAGGTACCCGAGGAGTCGTACGAGATCCCGCTCGGCACCGCCCGGATCGCGCGGTCCGGCGGCGACTGCACCATCGTCGCGGTCGGCGCGATGGTGAAGGAGAGCCTCGCCGCCGCCGAGCAGCTCGCCGCCGACGGCATCGAGTGCGAGGTCGTCGACCCGCGCACGCTCTCCCCGCTGGACACCAAGAGCATCCTCGCGAGTGTCCGGCGTACCGGCCATCTGGTCGTGGTGGACGAGTCGAACCCGCGGTGCAGCTTCGCCTGCGACGTCGCGGCGCTCGTGGCCGACCAGGCCTTCGCCGCGCTGCGCGGCCCGGTCCGTACCGTCACCGCCCCACACGCCCCGGTTCCGTTCAGCCCGGGGCTGGAGGACGCCTACACCCCGTCGGCCGGCCGGATCGTCCGCGCCGTCCGTAGCTCACTGTCCACTCACGAGTACGCCGCCTGAGAAGTCGAAGGAGAAGCGATGACCGTCGAGGAACACCCCAACGTCGTCCTGATGCGCAAGGTCTACGCCGCGTTCGCCGTGGGCGACGTGGACACGGCCGGAACGTACTGGAAGGAAGACTCGGTCCACCACTACCCGGGCCGCAGCCCGCTTTCCGGCGAGCACCACGGCCTCAAGGACTCCACCGCCTTCGCCAACAAGATGTTCGAGCTTACCCAGGGCAAGATGCACATGGAGACCAAGGAGATCGGCGCGAGCGACGGGCACGCGTTCGCCCTTCTCCAGACCCGGTACGAGCGCAAGGGCCGGGTGTTGGAGATGCCGTTCGTCAACGTCGCCCGGATCGAGGACGGCAAGATCGCGGAATTCTGGACCTACCCGAACGATGTGTACGCGACCGACGAATTCTGGAACGCCTGATGACTGTGGCGAACGGGCACACCCCCGGCAAACAGGCCATCGTGATCGGGGGCAGCGTGGCCGGCCTGGCCACCGCGCTGGCTCTGGCCGACGCCGGCCACCAGGTCCAGATCTTGGAGCGGGACGCGCAGGAGGCGCCCGCCACCATCGACGCGGCGGCCGCCCGGCAGCGGGCCACCGTGCCGCAGGCGGTGCACTCGCACGCCTTTGCTTCGCTCGCCTGCAACTTGCTGCGGAAGCGGGCCGCGGACGTGTACGAGGCACTGCTGGAGGCCGGCGGCAAGGAGATCAACCTGGTCGACTATCCGCCGCCGGCGCTGATTCCGGTGCGGCGCCGCCCCGGCGACGACGACCTGCGCATGGTCACCGTCCGGCGCTCGACCTTCGAACTCGTCCTGCTCCGCCGCGTACTGGCTCGGCCGGGCGTCGAGCTGGTCCGCGGCGCGACCGTCCGCGGCCTGCTGCGGGCGGAAGACGACCCGCGACGGGTGACCGGCGTACGGCTGGCCGACGGCACCGAGCGGCGGGCCGACATCGTGGTCGACGCCACCGGCCGTCGCTCGGCCCTGAGCTCGTGGCTCGCCGACGCCGGCCTGCCCGAGCCGCGGATCGAGTCCGAGAACTGCCGGATCGTCTACTACACCCGCCACTACAAGTTGCTCGCGAAGCGGCCGCCCGGCCCGCTGAACCGTGGTTTCGGCGCCGGCGGGCTGTGGGACAGCTACACGGCGGTGCTCTTTCTCGGTGACAACGACACGTTCTCCATCTCGCTGGGCGTGCTGCCCGAGGATGCGGCGCTCAAGGACGTGCGCCACCCGGAACCGTTCACGGCCGCCGTGCGCGCCACGCCCATGCTCGCGGGCTGGGTCGCGCCGGGCAACTCCGAGCCGATCTCCGGCGTCTACGCGATGGGCGGCCTCGACAACATGTTGCGGCTACCGCCGAGCCAGGAGCGCCCGGTCACCGGCCTGTTCGCGGTCGGCGACGCCGTCTGCACGACGAATCCGTCCTACGGCCGGGGCGTGTCGCTCGCGCTGGCGCACGCCTTCCTGCTGGCCGACCTGTTGACCGCCCACCCGGTCGTCGACGACGCCCAGGCGTCCGAGTACCTGCACCGTACCGAGTTGCTGATGCGGCCGTGGCTGGAGGAGGCGAAGGCCAATGACCGCGGCCGGGCCGGTCTGTGGCAGGCCACGCTGGAGGGCCGGCCGCCGCAGCGCCCGCCGGCCGGCCTCGTCACGTTCGGTCTCGCCGTCGCCGCCGCCTCGCAGGACGAGGAAGTCTGGCGGCGGGTAGCGAACGTGATGATGATGCTCCAGCCGCCCTCGACGCTCTACGCCGACGACGACGTGCGAGCCCGGATCGGCAAGGTGATGGCCGGCGGCCCGCCGCCGCAGCTGCCCGGGGCCAGTCGGGCCGAACTGGTCGCGGCGGTCGAGGCGGCGGTGAGCGCCGTACCGTCCTGATCCACTGAGCCCCATACGAAACTGCTCGGCCGGTCGGACCGGCCGAGCAGTTTCGTATGGGGCTCAGATCTGGTTGTCAGTAGAGCTGGGCCCAGACCTGGATCTCGCTCTGCGTCATCGGCACCCCCGGCGTCAGCCGCTCCGGGTGGTCCGGGGGCGGTCCGCAGAGCGGCGGCCGCTGCATCGCGGCGATGGCCGCCCGGGCGTCGAAGCCGACGGTGGACGCACCGAGGTGGATCAGCCCGTGATGGACCACCCGCGTGCAACAGCGCAGGGCGGCCCGCCAGCCCGTCACACCCCGCCCGTCGCCGCCGGCACGACC
Source organism: Actinoplanes sp. NPDC051411 (assembly GCF_040682075.1). Lineage (NCBI taxonomy): Bacteria > Bacillati > Actinomycetota > Actinomycetes > Micromonosporales > Micromonosporaceae > Actinoplanes > Actinoplanes sp. NPDC051411. The sequence continues at coordinate 40,401 of NZ_JBFBAD010000076.1, forward strand.
AACGTCGGCGGCGCGGCGTCGGCCGGCGGCTTGGGCTCCTCCACGATGCCGAGCTCGATGAGGATGCGCGGGAAGTCGTCGCTGATCCACGACTCGGCCACCTTGCCGTTCTCGATGCGGTGCAGGTCGACGCCCTCCACCACGAAGCCCCGGCCGGTGGGTGGCATCCACATCAGCGGGCCGGTGTGCGTGCCGGTAGTGATGAACCGAAGCGTGACGAAGTCACCCGAGCTGAGCAGCTGCTGAATGGAGCAGGTGAAGTCGGGGAAGGCCCGCTTCCAGAACTGCACGGCCAGCTGGAACGCCGTCGGACCCTTGGGCAGCGCCAGCCCGGCCGTGTGCACTTCGTAGTCGGGGGCGAAAACGTCGTGGATGAAGCCCCACTCGCCGTTGTTCAGGCCCTCCTCGGTGATGAAGCGGACTAGCTCTTCCGTGGTTTCGGACATGGTCGTCTCCTCGACTCGTCGATTCGTACCCTCACGCCTCCGCGCCCACCTGGCGCAGCAGGAAGCGGCGAACCTTGCCGGACGGCGTCCGCGGCAGCTCGCCGACCAGCCGCACCGAGCGGGGCACCTTGAACGGCGCCAGCTCGGCGCGGGCCATCGCGATCAGCTCGGTCTCCAGCGCGGTGCCCCCGGACGCACCGCCGGAGACCACGTACGCCCGTAACGCCGTGGCGCCGATGTCGGTGCGTACGGCTACGACGGCCACCTCGCGGACCGCCGGGTGCCGCCGCAGCACCGCCTCGATCTCGGCCGGCGCCACGTTGATTCCGCCGACGACCTCCACGTCGTCGGTCCGGCCGTGGTGCACGTACGCGCCGTCGTCCCGCCGGCTGACCCGGTCGCGGGTGTTGAGCCAGCCGTCGGCCAGTACCGCGTCGGTCTCCGCGCGGCGGTTCAGATAACCCGTCATGATCATCGGACTCCGGACCCACAGCTCTCCGATGCCGTCCGGCGGCACCGGCTGCCCCGCCGGGTCGCGCAGCTCCAGGTCGCACTCCGGCACCGCCCGGCCCAGCGTGCCGGGCGCGTTGTGGAAGACCGAGTTGGCACAGAACGCGTGCCCGGCCTCGGTCGAGCCGATCTGCTCCAGCACCGGCGCGCCGAGCGCCTCGGCCACCTGTTCGCCGAGCGCCGGTGGCATCGTCTCGCCGGCCGACACCGCTGCCCGCAGCGTGCCGGCGGTGCCCTGTGGCAGGTGGCCGAGCAACTTGGCGTAGAAGCTGGGCACCGAGAACAGCAGCGTCACCCCATGCCGCTCGACCGCCGCCGCGACCTGTTTGGGCGACGGGCGCCGGTCGAACAAGACGGCGCTGGCCCCGGTGTAGAGCGGGAAGACGAGCGCGTTGCCGAACCCGTACGCGAAGTAGAGCTTGGAGACCGAGAGCAACCGGTCCTCCGGCCCGATCGCCAGGACTCCGCGACCGACACACCGCACGTATGTCTCCAGCTGCCCATGGGTGTGGAGGGCGCCCTTCGGCCTCCCGGTCGTCCCGGAGGTGTACTGGACGTAGAGCGGCGCGTCCTCGGCCACCTCGACCGGCTCGGGCGCCTCGAGTCCGTCGGCGAGTGCCAGCAGTTGCTCGAAGGTGCGGCGCCGACCGGGAGGGAACCGGTCGGCCAGCTCGTCTCCGGCGACCACCACAGCCGGCTCGCAGTCGGCGACGAAGCCGCCGTGATCGGCCGCGGTGAGTGCCGGGTTGACCAGCACCGAAATCGCGCCGAGCCGGGCCGCGCCGAGGAACACCGCCACCAGACCGGCGCCGTCCGGCAGCGCCAGCAGCACCCGGTCACCGCGACGCACACCGTGGGCCGCCAGGCCGGCCGCGGCGGTCGCGCCCAGCCAGTGGATCTCGCTGTGCGTGTACTGTTCGGCGTCCACGCGGAACGCCACCCGGTCGCGCCATCCGTTGCGTTCGGCCAGTTCCTCGATGCGGGTGACGGCGTTCATGACTGTCCTTCGGACCGCGGTTCGTCGCCGGGCACGGCGACCGGCATGTCGTGCCAGGACGCGAAGCGGCGCAGGCCGTACAACAGAGGCACGGCCGTCTGCCGCTCCGCGTGGGTGACCTCGGCGACGATCACCGCGTGGTCGCTCACCCGGAAAGTCCGGGTGACCCGGCACTCGGCGACGGCGAATGCGTCCTCGACCAGGCGCGGCAGGCCGCCATGGGGCGAGAGGTCCCACGGCACCAGGCCGAACCGGTCCACCGCCGGGCCGGCGAAGATCCGCGCGGCCCGGTGTGCCTCGTGATGCAGCAGGTTGACGGCGAACCGGCCGCTGATCTCCAAAGCCTCCAACGTCGCGCTGCGGTCGTTGAGGCAGACCAGGAGGGTGGGCGGGGCGACCGTCACGCTGGTCAGCGCGGAACAGGTCAGACCGCGGGGCAGGCCGTCGACGCCGACGCTCGTCACCACCGACACGCCAGTGGGAAAGGCGCTCATCAGCGACCGGTAGTCGTCGGGGTGACAGCTGGCCGTCGGGCCGACCGGCGTCGAGGGTCCGGGCATGGATCGCACCGCCTCACTCCGTCGTCAGGCGCGGCTCTGCCGCAGCCAGCGTTCCTCGCCGTAGCCGGTGACCCAGCTGTGCCGGCCGAAGACCAGGTTCTGGGTCAGCTCCGGGCGGGCATGGAAAGCCTTCAGGGCCTCGCGCTGGGTGAGCGCCCGGGACACCAGGACGTCGGCCGCCGCCTTGCGGGCCCGCCAGGCCTGTGGCGGCTCACTGTTCTCGACCAGCGTGGCCGGGTAGTTCTGGCCGAGCAGCATGCAATCCACGCCGTCGAGCTCGTAGAACGTCGGCGCAGCGGCCCGGGCCAGCCGCCGGGTCAGCGGATCGCGGAGGTGCAGCGGCGCGCCGCCGGCGTAGATCTCCAGCAACGGCTCGATGCCGGAGACATCGGTGCGGGTCCACACCTCCTGCCAGAACGGTGTCGAGCGGCGGCGGTTGTAGCGGTAGTGCAAGGCGAGGAACCAGCGCAACCCGTCCCAGCGCTCGGCGGTGACGCGGTTGAGCACCTCGCGCGGTGCCGGCTGCTTCCACGAGTCGGGCAGCAGCGGCATCGCCGACATCAGCGTGAAGACCAGCATCAGCAGGCTGCTGGACTCCAGCGGCTCGACGAAGGCGTAGGCGTTGCCGACCGCGATCACGTTGCCGCGCCAGGTCTTGTCGTAGCGGCCGGAGCGGAACTTGACCGTCCGCAGGTCTTTCACCGTGCCGTGCTGCCGCTGGATCTCGTCGGCGGCGGCGTCGGCCGACATGAACGCCGACGAGTGCACGTAACCGACGTGGTTCTCGTCGTGGACCGGGATCGACCAGCACCATCCGGCGTCCATTGTGGCGGCGGTGGTGTACGGCTCGATCGCCTCGCTCTGCTCGGTGTAGCCGGTGACCGCGGTATCGGTGAACAGACTGTCCGAGTAGCTCGTGTACTCGGTCTTCAGCGTCTGGCCGAGCAGCTTGGAACGGAACCCGGTGGCGTCGATGTAGAGGTCGAACTCCAGCGTCCGCCCGTCGGTGGTGCGCAGGGAGTCGATCCAGTCCTCGCCGGAGAGCTCGACGTCGGAGATCTGCGCGTCCAGGTGCTTGATGGAGCGCTCGCGGGCGAGATCGGTCAGATACTTCACCAGGGCCCGGTTCTCCAGGTGGTACGCGAACGGAAGGTCGTCCATCAGCGAGACGTACCGCTCGCCGTCGAGCCGGAACACCGGCACCCGGTTGTGCAGCATGAAGAGCGACTGCAGGGTGTACGCGTTCGGGTCGTTGCGCTCAGCCAGCGAGCCCAGCACGCCGATCGAGTTGGCCCCCCAGTCGAACGGGGCCATGATTCCGTCGGCGTACGGCCCCCAGTCGAACTTGATGCCGAGCTTCCAGGTCGGCCGCACCTTCTCCAGGAAGTCGTGCGGGTCGATGCCGAGATAGTGGTGCAGGAAGGCGAGCAGCGGCGGGGTCGTCGCCTCACCCACGCCGATCACCGGGATGTCGCTCGACTCGATCAGCGTGACGTCGAGCCAGGGCCGCCGCGCCCGCAGGGCCAGTGCCGTCAGATAGCCGGCCGTCCCGCCGCCGATCACGCCGACGGTGCGGATTGCATCGGGGTCGTCCTCGCGGCGGGCCGGCGCGCGGCCGATAGCCTCGCGTTCGCGGTCGGGCAGGGGCGAGCGCCACCCGCCGTCGGAGCCCTTGTCGGCCGGGTCGGCGAGGAGGGCGGCGAGCGTGTCCCCCTCGACCGATGGCAGGCCGGCGGCGAGCGCACCGATGCGCTCGGCCCAGGAGTCCCCGATCGCGTAGGAGTTGTTTCCGGTCATGCCAGATCGTTCCCTTCGACTAAGAAGCTGGGCGGGTGTCAGTAGAGGCCGGTAGTGACGGTCACCGAGCCGCGCGGCCCGTACGGCGCCCGGTGCAACCAGGCGCCGGCGCCCGGCAGTAACGGCGCCAACCGGGCGGCGCCGGCCTGGCGCAGCCGCTGCACCGGCGAGTCGGCGCGCAGATGTCGGACGGCTCGTTCGACACGGGCGCGGTTGTGGTGCGCCGCTTGCCGGCGCAACCGGTCGAATTCCTCGACGGCGGCGCGGGCGCGTTCCGAGCCGGCCGCGCGCAGCGCCACGCCGACCGCGGTGGAGGCCGACTCGGCATCGGCCATGGCGCTGTTCATGCCCCGGGCGCCGAGCGGCGCGAACAAATGTGCGGCCTCGCCGGTGAGCAGTACTCGGCGGTGCCGGTCGACGAAGGAGGTCGCCACCCGTTGCAGGCACGGATAGCGGGCGATCCACAGCACCCGGTCGCGGTAGCCGGCCGGGACCACCTGCGGGATCCACCGGCGGACCGCCTCGGGGGTGCTCAGCCGCTCGCTGTCCTCCCGGCCGCGACACTGCACGTCGGCCTGGATACCACCGGCGAACGGCACGACGAGCACGTTGCGGCCGTCCAGGGCCGGATGCCGGTAGTACATGACACACTCCGCCGAGCCGTGGTTCGCGGGGTCGTCGGCGAGGTCGACCGCGATCCGGTAGTCGTCCGAACGGTCGCCGTCCATCTCGATGCCCATCCGGGTACGTACGGTGGACCGCGCACCGTCGGCGGCGATCAGGTAGTCACTGGTCCACTCCCGGCCGTCGCGGGTGCGCACGGTGACGTCTTCCGGCCCGCTGCGCACCTCCTCGACCGCCGCGTCCCAGACCGCTCGAACCCCCGCTCCCTGGCAGGCATCGCGCAGAAACCGCTCGGTGTCGAGCTGGCGCAGGCTTGCGTACGGCGGCAGACCCACGCCTGGCGACGAGGTGTACCGCCGGCTGTAGACCTCCCGGTCGCCGTAGAAGGTCCGCGCGTACTCCCAGGTGATGCCGAAGCCGGCGATCTTGTCGCCGAGCCCGGGACTCAACCGCTGCAGCCGGTTCAGGGTCTCGTGGTGGACGAAGAGGGCACGGCTGCCGGCCCGCTCGCGGTCCTGCGGATCCGCCTCGATCAGGGTCACGTCGATGCCGAGCGACCGGGCGGCCAGCGCCGCGGTCAGACCCGCCGGGCCCGCCCCCACGACGAGCAACTCGGCCGGCTGCTCATTCACCATCGGCTTTCCCTCCCACCATCCTCGGTCCGGTTTCCCCAGCCTTCGGCAATACCTTTGGAACCGTCCACTACCAGTGCGGGTAGCGTTCCTCTGCCAACCCGGGTAGTGGAGCGTCCGGAATGCGCGGCCGTAAAGTGGGCCGGTCGGCATTCGCCGGACCGGACCATCGGGCGTAAGGACTACGGATGAGCAACTGGCCACGGCTTCCGCTGTTCACACAGGCCAAGGAAAGCTATTCCGCCATGAAGAACTTCGCGGATACGGTGACGCGGACGGCGCTCGGCGCCGGCGTGGACCGGGCCGTCGTGCACCTGGTCAAGATTCGCGTATCACAGGTGAACGCCTGTGCGTTCTGCGTGGAGATGCACTGTCGGGAGGCACGCGCCGACGGTGTCTCGGAGCAGCGCATCTTCCAGCTCGACGCGTGGCGGCACTCGCCCGGCTTCTTCACCGAGGCCGAGCAGGCGGCGCTGGAACTGGCCGAGGCGGTCACCGTCCTGCAGCCGGGGGCGGTCAGCGACTCCTCCTATGAGACCGCCTGCAAGCATTTCCCCGAGGAGCTGGTCGCGCATTTGATTTTTGTAGCGACCGTGATGAATTCCTGGAACCGCCTGGCCATCTCGGCGCGCTTGCTGCCGCGCCCGCCGGAGACCACTTCCTAGACTATTTTCCGCGTCGGCTGTCGGGAGTGCCGTGTCTGTTGTCAGCGTATTCACGAACGGGCGCCTCGAGCCCGGCGCCGAGCCTCAAGACGACCTCCTGGCCGCCGATTCCTGGCTGGTCGACGAGGGTGCGGTGCGATTCCTCGGCGACCACCGCACCCGGTTCCGTGCGGCCTGCGCCGGGCTGACCGATCCGGGGTCGGTGGACCGGTTCTGGGCGGCGGCCGTCGAGGCGTTGCCGCGTACCGGGCGCTGGTTCCCGCGCGTCGAGCTCTCCGCCACCGGCCGGCTCCGGCTTCGGGTCCGGCCGGTGCCCGCGGCCCGGACCAGCCTGATCGCCCGTTTCGCCCCGCCCGGCGACCCCCGCTCCCGGCCCCGGCTCAAGGGTCCCGATCTGATCCTGCTGTCCGAGCTGCGGGCGGCCGCGGCCGCCCAGGGTGCCGACGAGCTGCTGCTGCGCAACGCCGACGGCCTGCTGCTGGAAGGTGTCACCACCAGCCTGGTGTGGTGGGTGGACGGTGAGCTGTGCGTGCCGTCGCGGGGCCTGCCCTGCCTACCCGGCGTGACAACCGGGCGGATTCAGGCCCGGGCGCGCGAGCTCGGCATCCCGCTGCGCCATCGGCGATCAACCCCGGACCAGCTGGCCGGTCGTGAGGTGTGGCTGGTCAATGCCCTGCACGGCATCCGGCCGGTGCGCGGCTGGGCCGGGACGGACATGATCGCCGGCCCGGCCCGCAACGCGCCGGAGTGGCAGGCCTGGCTGACGGCGCGGGCCCGGATTCTGCCGCGCGCCGAGGCGCCGGCCCTCGTCCCGGGCCGGCCCGGCCCTCGTCCCGGCGACGCCGGGAACTCCGGTCCCCACCGCGTGTAATCGTCCCCGAATCGGCCGCGGGCCCCCGCGCTGTCGTTAGCGTTCGTGCCGGATACGCCGAACGTCGGGACCATCGGGGGGTGGGCACCATGCTGAAGCAGGCCGGGTCGAGCTTGCTCGCGCTGTCGCCGACAGCGCGCGAGAGTGCGCCGCGCCGGACCGACAGCGAGCTGCTGCGCCTGGTCGACGCGCAGCTCTACGCGGGGCATCTGCAACCGGCCCTCGCGCTGCTGGAACGGTGCCCGGCACCGACCCCCGCGCTCACCGCGCGGTTGTGCCACACCCTGCTGATGAGCGGCCGGGCCGGCGAGGCCGCCAACGCCGCCGCCCGTGCTCTGACCCGGATCGGCCTGGACGGCGCCACCGTCGACGACCTCCAGGCCATGCAGGCGTTCGCCCTCGCCCTCGCCGATCCCCTGGCCGGCCACCCGATCGGTGCCGACGGGCCGGGCGGCGGCGCCACGCTCGCGGTCGTACTGTCCACCATGGCCGGTCACCTGCGGCAGACCGGCGACCTGGAGAAGGCGGTGCGCATGTCGGCCCGAGCGGTGGCCGCGGCCGAGCCGGCGGCCCTGCCGGCCTGGTGGGTGACCGTGGCCGCCGGGCACGCCCGGCATCTGCTGGCGGTGGGCGCGCTCGACGAGGCGGCCGACCTCGTCCAGGCGACCGCGGCGACCTGCTCGGGACCCGGCCCGGCCGCGGCCTACCGGCACCTGCCCGACGTCGTAGCGGCCGAGGCCCATCTGCTCAGTGGTAACACGCCGGAGGCCGGCGAGATCGCCGAACGGGTGCTGCGGGCGGCCCGCGCCGGCGAAGCCGGGCTGGTACTCCCCCAGGTACACCGGGTGCTGGCCCAGGTCGCGCTGCACAACGGCTGCTGGGACAAGGCTCGCAACCACGTGCACGCGATCCGCGTCCTGCTGGAGACCGGTGGGGTCGCTCTGTGGCCGCTGCATCCGCATTGGCTCGACCTGCAGATAACGTTGCAGCAGCACGGCGCCGAGGCGTGCGCGCGTCTGCTGGCGGCCGACCGCTACTGGGCGGCCGGCGACACCGCGCTGGCCGCCGAGCATCCGGGCGCTCCCCTGTGGTTCGCCCGGACCGGCCGGGAGATCGGCGCCCAGCGGCTGGTCGAGGCGGCCGTGGCGACCGCCGACGAGCTGGCCCGGCGCAACCCGCGGACGGCCGCGCTGGCGGAGCAGGCCGCCCGCGTACGGGAGGCGGCCGCCGCCGGGGACGCCGGCCCGCCGCCCAGCCCACAGCCCGACTGGTCGGGGTTCAGCCCGGCCGAGCGCCGCATCGCCCAGCTGGTGGCCGACGGCCTCACCAACGGGCAGATCGCCAACCGGATAGGCCTCTCCGCGCACACCGTGAACTACCACCTGCGCAAGATGTTCCGGCGGCTGGGGATCAGCTCGCGGACCGAGCTGGCCGGTCTACGCAGATCTGCGTACGACGGATAACCGGCGACGACGATGACGCCGACGGGCCGGCCGGGCACAGTATGCTCATGGCTTCCCCCGTTCCGGTGCTCTTCCTGCTGGCCGACACGGGCAGCGGACACCGGGCGGCGGCGACCGCGGTGCAGCAGGCCCTGGAACGCGGCTTTCCGGGCGCATTCACCCCGATCTTCTGCGACCCGCTCAGCGGTCCCGAGGCACACCCGTGGGTACGCCGCCTGGTGACGCTCTACGGCCCGACGGTCCGCCGGGCACCCTGGCTCTGGTCAATGCTTTACCACGGCACCGACCGGCACCCGATCGCCTCGCTGCTCGGCTGGCTGGTCCGCACGTTCGCCGGGCGCCCGGTCCGGCAGGCGGTCACCCGGCACGGGCCACGACTGCTGGTCTCCTTCCACCCCCTACTGGGAGGCTGCGTGGCCGACGTCCGGCGGGTCACCGGCACGCGGGCGATGACCGTGGTGACCGACCTGGTGACCGGTCATTGCAGCTGGCGACGCAACGACGCCGACGTCGTGGTCGTGCCGTCCCGCGCGATGCAGGCGTGGTACCGCCGGGCCGGTTCGGCTGGGAACCGCTGCGTCGACCTCGGGCTTCCGGTGGCCGCCGCGTTTGGAGCCGGGCCCCTTCCGGACGCGGCCCGCCGGCGGCTGCGACGCCGGCTGGGCCTCGGCGGCTCCCGGTTCGTGGTGGTGCTCACCGGCGGCGGCGAAGGCGCGGCCAAGCTCGGCCGGCAGGCGCGGGCCCTGGTCCGGCGGCTGCCCGACATCGACGTGGTCGCGATCTGCGGCCGCAACGAACGGGTGCGGCGGTCGCTGGAACGGTTCGCCCTCCGCACCGGCGCCCGGCTGACGGTCCGGGCGTACGTCGACAACATGGCTGACTGGGTGCGCAGCGCCGACGTGCTGGTCACCAAGGCCGGCCCGGGCACGATCGCCGAGGCCACCTGCTGTGCCACTCCGCTGCTGATCACCTGGCATGTGCCCGGACAAGAACGGGGCAACGCCGAGGTGCTGGTCGCGGCCGGCGCAGGGCGCCGGGTGCGGGGCATCCAGCACCTGTTGCGCGAAGTGCGGGACCTGCGCCTCGATCCGGGCGCGGTGGCCGCCATGCGCGCGGCGTCCGCCCGGCTGGCCCGCCCGGAAGCCGCCGACGACATCGCCGTACTGATAGCGCGGCTGGCCACCACCGCGCCGTCGATCGAGGAGGAGATCAAATGCGAGGTTTGAGGGCGTTCGCCGTAACGTCGGCGGCCGCGGTGCTGGCGGGGGCGGCCGCCGACACCCGGGTCCGCCGGGCAGCGGGGCAGCGGGACCACGCGG
>NZ_JBFBAD010000077.1:0-48099 GCF_040682075.1 Actinoplanes sp. NPDC051411
CTCTTCGTGAGGTGTTAGGTTTGGGCGGGGTCCCAAGGCTGGGCGACCCGCCCCTCCCGCGCTCCAGCGGCCGGCCGGGTCGGCGCGGGTCAAGCCCGGCGGCGGCCGGCCCTCCCGCGCTCCAGCGGCCGGCAGGGTCGGCGCGGGTCAAGCCCGGCGGCGGCCGGCCCTCCCGCGCTCCAGCGGCCGGCCGGGTCGGCGCGGGTCAAGCCCGGCGGCGGCCGGCCCTCGGCCTTGCCGAGAGCCGGAACCGCTTATCGGACGAGGCCGGCGGCGACCAGCGCCCGGGTGAGATCCGTACGCGACCGCACCCCCAGCTTCCGGTAGACGCGCGTCAGATGGGCCTCGACCGTCTTGCGCGACACGAACAGCACGGTCGCCGCCTCGGCGTTGTTCAGGCCGCCCGCGATCGCCCGCGCCACCTGGACCTCCTGCGGCGACAGCAGGTCGAGCAGGCTCGGCCCGGCGCTGGGCAGCGGCCGCACCCCGGCCGCCGCCAGCTCGGCGGCCGCCCGGGCCGCCCACGGCGCCGCCCCCAGCGACTCGAACGTCGCGTGCGCCGCGGTCAGCGGCACCCGCGCCGCGGCCGGCCGCCGGAACCGGCGCAGCGCCTCGCCCCGGCACAGCAGGGTGCGGGCCCGCTCGTACGGGTAGTCGCGCATCCGGTGATGGCGCTCGGCCTCCGCGAACGCCTGCTCCGCCTCGTCGAGACCCGGGGCGAGCATCCCGCGGCAGCGCCCGACCGCCGCCCGGGCCCAGCTCAGCCCGCTGCGGCCGGCCATCTCGGTCAGCCAGTCGAGGGCCGGCCGGGCACGGTCCGGGTGGCCCGCCCGCACGTGGGCCTCGACCAGGTCGGCGGCGAACGGGACGATCCGCGGGTTGCCCAGCGCCCGCCGGTGGGCGAGCCGCAGCACCTCGCCGAGCGTGGCCGCCGCGTCGTCGTAGTCGGCCGCTCCGAGCGCCGCGACGCCCAGCGCGGTGTTCAGGTAGAACTCGAGGCTGCCGATCCCGTACGGCCCGATCTCGCGGCGGGCCCGGCTGACGTGCCCGACGCATCCCTGCCGGTCGCCGCGCTGGCCGTCGAGCCGGGCCAGGAGGCTCAGCGTGTAGCCGACCGACCCGGGCTGGCTCAGCTCCTCGGCCCAGCGCAGTCCCTCGGCCCAGTCCGCCTCGGCCTCGGCCCACCGGCCGGCCCAGTGCTCGGCGTCGCCGCGGATCGCCAGGGCGACCGGCAGCACGCCGGGCGCGGTGTGCCGGCGGGCGGTGATGATCGTCCCGGTGATCACCGACAGGCCGGGGGCGTCCTGCTCGGTGATCAGGAGACCCTGCGCGAGCATCGCGTTGAGCAGCTGGTCGGCGACCGCGTCGGAGCCGCCGGCCAGAAAGCGCGCGGCCGTGTCGAGACCGGGGCGGGCCTCGTCGGTGCGGCCGCTCAGGGCCAGCGCGGAGCTGTGCATCAGCACGGCCCGGGGAGCGTCGAAGCCGTTCGCCGCCGCCAGGTCGAGGGCCTCCGCGGCCCGGCCGAGCATCGCGCCGACCTCGGCGTTGAGGGAGGCCGGCATCGCCGACTCGGTGAGCAGCGCGGCCGCGCGGGCCGGGTCCACGTCGCGCACCCGGTCGACCGCGTCGACCAGCAGCCGGTAGGCACGTCCGGTGTGACCGGTCCACGTGCCGATGCGGCCGCGCAGCAGCTCGATGTCGGCCCGCAGCAACGGATCGGTGACCACCAGCAGGGCCTCGTCGCACCAGGCGGCCGCCCGGGGCGCGGCCCCGGCCAGGAACGCGTCGGTGGCCGCGTTGCGCAGCAGGCCGGCCCGGGCGTCCGGGTCGAGGGTCAGTTCGGCCGCGCGGTACCAGGCCCGGGCGGCCCCGTCGTAGCCGCTGCGCCGCCGGGCCAGCCGGGCCGCCTCGGCCAGTTCGGCCGCCACCGCCGCGTCGGGGCCGGTCGCGGCGGACGCGCGGTACCAGGCCCGGGCGGTGCCCGAGCTGACCCCGGCCAGGGCGTCGCAGGCGGCCCGCCGGTCGGCCAGCGAGACGTTGCGCAGCACGGCCGAGCGCAGCAGCGGGTGCCGGAACTCGTAGTCGGTCCCGTCGGTCACCACGATCCGGGCTTCCTCGGCCGGGGCGAGGTCGGCCAGGCTCAGGCCCCGTCGCTCCAGGGCCGCCTCCAGCACCGTGATCTCCGGCGCGCGGCTGACCCCGACCACGGCCAGCGCGGCCCGGGTGCGGGACGGCAGTTCCGTGATGCGCGGCAGCCAGGCCTCGCCGGGCGGGAGCGTGTCACCGATCGGCCGGTCGCCGGCCAGCTCGGCGTCGTCGAGCGAGGCCACCCACTCGATCAACGCGAGCGGGTTGCCGCCCGTCCGCTCGACCAGGTCGTCGACGACGGTGGCCGACGGCTCCCAGCCCCGCTCGCGCAGCAGCCGGGCGCAGTCGGACCGGGACAGGCCGGCCAGCTCGAGCACCGGTAGGTCGCTGCAGCGGCGGCGCAGGTCGGCGTCGTCGCGGCCGGTCATCACCAGCGCGATCCGCTCCGAGCCCAGCCGGCGGGCGGCGAACAGCAGCGCCCGCTGCGACGACTGGTCGACCCAGTGCAGGTCGTCGACGAGGATGACCAGCGGGGCGATCTCGGAGGCGGCGGCCAGCACGTTGAGGGCGGCGGCGCACACCGCGTACGGATTGGGGGTCTCGGTCTCGGTGAGCGCGAGCGAACCGCTGAGCGCATCCCGTTGCACCGCCGGAAGTTCCGCGAAGTGCCCGCGCAGCGGGATGAGCAGGTCGGCCAGGGCGGCATAGGGCAGGACCGCCTCGGACTCGACGCCGCGGGCGCGCAGCACCCGGGACGAGGCGATGCCGGCCGCGTAGTCGAGCAGGGTGGTCTTGCCGACTCCGGGGTCGCCCCACAGCAGCAGGGCGATGCCCCGGCTCGCGGCGGCCTTCACCGCGACGGCGAGAAGGCGGCACTCCCGCTCTCTGCCGATCGGTTGTCTCGCCTGCCCCGCGACCCCCGCGGCCGTGACGGCGATCGCGCGGCGTACGTCCTCCCCGGCCATGACGGCTCCCGGCGGCTCGTCGCTGATGCCCCGCTCAGTCTGCGCTCCCGCCGGGACCCGCCACGCCCCTCCTGTCGGCTACCGGACCGCCAACGTAGGGAGGTGCCCGATGCGGGCCGCCGTGATCAGCTGCCACAGCTCGGGGGCCGGTTCGACCCCGAGTTCGGCGGCGAGCAGCTCGCGATAGGACCGGAAGGTGCGCTGCGCCTCGACCAGGTTGCCCTCGGCCAGGTGGGCTCCGATCAGGGCGCGCTGGGCGCTGTCCCGCAGGGGGTCGGCGCAGACCGCGGCTATCGCCGCGTCAACCGCCTGGGCGTGCCGTCCGGCCGCGGACAGGCCGCGGCTCACCTGCTCCAGGGCGTGCAGGATCCGGGTACGCACCCGCTCGCGCTCGACGATCACCCAGTCGTCGTACCAGCCCGGCAGCAGGTCGAGTGCGGCGTCGACGCCGTCCGGGACGACCAGTTCGGACGGGCCGGTCCCGCCGCCGGTCACCCGCCCGGCCCAGCCGGACAGGATTTCCAGGTCGACCGCCACCTCGTCGCCGAGGGCCAGCGTGGCGCCGTCGGACTCGACGATCACCGCGCCGGCCCCGGCGCCGCGCAGCCGCCACATCGCCGAGCGCAGGTTGCCGCCCGCGCGCGACTCGGTGACGTCCGGCCAGAGCGTGGCCGCGACCACCCGCCGGCCGGCCGGGCGGCGGCGGAAGGCCAGGTAGATGAGCAGCCGGAGGCTGCTTTCGGGCAGTACGGCGGGCTGGCCGCGCACCCGCAGGTATGGCCCGTCCAAGACGTGCAGGACGGCCTCCGGGCGATAAGTGAGACATGCGTTCATGGCCCCTCCTCGTTTCAAGCCCGCCAAGCGTCGCGTGCGGAGGGGGCGGGCCGCTTCCGGGCAATCCCTAGAAATCGATTCAGCGGGCGGCCGCGGCCCGGCTGACGGCCGCGAGGAGCCGGTGCGCGGTGGCCCGCCGGGGTTCGGCGGCGGTGAGCAGGCGGGCGGCGGCCAGCGCGCGGTCGAGGTCGCCGGCCGTGAGCAGGGCGGACGCCCGGGCCTCCATCGCGTGCAGCACCCGCTGGCGCAGCCGCTCGCGGTAGGGGCCGACCCACTCGTCGGGCCAGCCGGGGAGCAGGCCCGGGCGCGAGCGGTGCCAGGCCGCCTCGTCGCGGTCCGAGGCGGGGCCGCCGCCGATCAGGCGTAGCGCCCAGGCGGCGACCTGGTCGGCGTCGACCGTGACGCCGGGGTGCAGCCAGACCTGGCGCTTGTCGGATTCGAGCACGGTGATGCCGGCCGCTCGCAGGCGCCACAGGGCGGAGCGCAGGTTGCCGGCCGCCCGCACGTCGTCGCACGCCGGCCACAGGGTGCCGGCGGCGTGGCGGCGGTCGAGGTGGCAGCGGTGGAGTGCGGCGTACGCGATCAGCCGCCTGCCGCCCGCGGGGATCTCGCAGCCGTCGCTCTCGCGGAAGACGAGGCGCGGCTCGCCGAACAGCAGGAGCGTCGTCGGACCCGGCATGCCGGACAGGCTACGACGGTGGAGTCACCGGGCCGTCACTCATCGCGATCAGGAATGCCCGCACGTCGTCGAGCGCGTCCCGGCTCGACACGACGCTCCGGCGCAGCGTCTCGGCCGGCCGGGTCAGATCCGGCACCACCAGGATCGTGATCAGGGTCGGCGCCGTGGGCTGCCGCTCGACCGTGACCACGCAGACTCCGCGGATCGGCCGAGCTTCGGTAGGCATGGGAGTCAGCCTTCACGGCGGGCGTCACCGGGGCGTTCCCGGCGTGGAATGCTCGAATCATGAACCGGCCCCCGCGGTGGATGGCACCGCTGTTCGCCGTGCTCGGGGCGGGCACCGTCCCGTGGACCGTCTACCTGTCACTGACGCTGCCCGACCACGCGCGGACCCACAACTACCGCCTGGCCTGGGTCGGCTTCGACGTCATGCTGATCGTCGCGATGCTGCTGACCGCCTATCTGGCCTGGCGCGGGCGGCCGCTGGCCGGGCAGGCGGCCGGGTGCACGGCCACGATGCTGGTCGTCGACGCGTGGTTCGACGTGACGACGTCGGGCCGGCCCGACGTGGGCGTGGCCCTTCTGCTCGCCGCGCTGGTCGAGTTGCCGCTGGCCGCACTCTGCGGGTGGATCGCCCTGCTCGTGCAGCGCGCGGCTCAGAACAGCGCGACCGGAGCGGGCTGAGGCAGCGGTTCCAGGTCGGGCACGCGGGCGCGCACCTGGTCGTGGAAGCGGCGGGCCAGGGCGGGCGCGTCGGCGTTGTCCGGGGTGTGGATGAAGACGGTGGGGGAGCGGCCCTCGTTCAGCCAGGTCGCCGCGATCTCGACCCAGCGCTGCCAGCCCTCGGCGGTGCGGGCCGGGTCGTCGCGGCCCAGGTAGCGGATGATCGGGTGGTCGGTGAGCGCCTTGGTGCGCAGGGGCATGCGGGGTTTCTTGGCCCAGGCGTCGCGTTCGGCCTCGCTCGTCGGCCGGGCGCTGAAGAAGCTGGTCGTGTCGAACGGGATCCATTCGGCGCCATGCGCTCGCAGCACCTCTTCGAGCCCCTCCGGATGCTCGAAGAACGCGGGGTGCCGGACCTCGACGGCGTAGCGGTAGGCGGTCGGGACGTGGTCGAGGAATTCCGCCAGAGCGTTCATTTCGGCCGGGCCGAAAGAACCGGGAAGCTGAATCCACAGGGCGTGGATGCGGGCCGTCAACGGCTCCACCGCGTACAGGAAATGCCGCAGTTCCTCGAAGCCGCCGGCGAGGCGGTGGCCGTGAGTCACGGTTTTCGGGAGCTTGAGGACG
This sequence comes from Actinoplanes sp. NPDC051411, assembly GCF_040682075.1. Taxonomy (NCBI): domain Bacteria; kingdom Bacillati; phylum Actinomycetota; class Actinomycetes; order Micromonosporales; family Micromonosporaceae; genus Actinoplanes; species Actinoplanes sp. NPDC051411. The sequence goes on from NZ_JBFBAD010000077.1 coordinate 5,854, forward strand.
AACCGGAAGTCCTCCGGCGTCTGGGCGGCCCAGGAGGTGACCGTGTCGCGGGCCGGGGTGGCGTAGAAGGTCGTGTTGCCCTCGACCGCGGTGCACCACTCGGCGTAGCCGCGGAGGCGCTCGCTCGACTGGCCGACGAGGCGGGCCTCCCAGGCCTTGTGGGTCCACATCGCACACCCGACGGCGAGGCGCTTCACGCGCTCGCTCCCCGGAACTCGAACAGCCGGATGAACGTGTCGAGCAGCTCGCGCCGGCCGGTGAGGTCGACCAGGCCGCACCGGGCCGCCTGCATCAGCGCCCGGAAGGACGGCAGGTTGTCGGGCCGGAACGTGATGACGAGATCGGGATCGCCCGGGCCCGGGCCGACCCCGGCGTCGAGCTTGCCGTCGGTGACCACCGCGTAGACCTCGATGTCGCCCGAGTGGAGTTGCCACGACGCGTCGACGCCGGCCGCCAGGTCGTCGTTGAAGACCGCCCGCAGCGTCATCGTGAACGCCTCCGGCGTGACGATCTCGCCGTCGCGGGGGTCGTCGTCGAGCTGGGTGGCTCCCCAGCGGCCCAGCGCGAGGAGGGCCGGCTCGAGACTGTGGCCGGCCGGGGTCATCGCATAGACCACGCCGCGCTGCGGGGCGGGGGCGATCTGCCGCTCGACGATGCCGTTCTGCTCGAGCTCCTTGAGGCGGGTCGAGAGCACGTTGGTCGGGATGCCGGGCAGGCCGGTCAGCAGGTCGCTGTAGCGCCGGGGGTGGACGGCGAGGTCGCGCAGGATCAGCATCGCCCAGCGCTCACCGACCAGCTCCATGGCGCGAGCGAGACCGCAGTACTGCCCGAAGTGCTTCATGCGTCCGACTGTAGCAAATCCGCTGTGAGATTCACCTTCTAAAGTCAACTTGCAAAAACGAAGTGAAGTTGTCTACGGTCATGCCATGACTCAGTTGGCCGTGCGGCCTCCCCTGGCAACCCGACCGCGGGCGATCCTCACCGTCCTGTCGCTGGCCTCGTTCATGGCGAGCCTGGACCTGTTCATCGTCAACGTGGCGTTCGACCAGATCGGCGCCAGCTTCCGCGGCTCCTCGATCGGCGACGTGAGCTGGGTGCTCAACGCCTACGCGATCCTTTACGCGGCCCTGCTGGTGCCGCTGGGCCGGCTGGCCGACAAGGTCGGCCGCAAGCGGACGTTCCTGCTCGGCCTGGCCGTCTTCACCCTGGCCAGCGTGCTATGCGCGGTCGCGCCCGGCCTGTGGTGGCTGGTCGCCTTCCGGGTGCTGCAGGCGGCCGGCGCGGCCGCGCTGACACCGACCTCGCTCGGCCTGCTGCTCGCCGCGGTGCCGGCCGGCAAGCGCCTGGCCTACGTGCGGATCTGGTCGGCGGTGGCCGGCCTCGCGGCGGCGGCCGGCCCGGTCTTCGGCGGCCTGCTGGTCGCCGCCAGCTGGCGCTGGGTCTTCCTGGTCAACCTGCCGATCGGCATCCTCGCGCTGATCGCCGCCCAGCGGACCGTGCCCGACTCGCGCGACACCGCCGTCAGCAGGATCCCGGACGTCGTCGGCTCGGCCCTGCTGACGATCGGCATCGGCGCGCTGGCCCTCGGCATCGTCGAGGGCGGCGACTGGGGCTGGGGGAGCGGCCGCACCCTGACCTCGTTCCTGGTCGCGGCGCTGCTGGTCGGGTGGTTCGTCTGGCGGGCCGAACACCATCCGGTCCCGGTCGTCGATCCGGCGCTCTACCGCGTCCGCACGTTCGCGTCGGCCAACGTCGCCATGCTGATGTTCGGCGCCGGGCTCTCCGGCTACCTGCTGCTGGTCGTGCTCTGGCTGCAGAACGTGTGGCACTGGTCGACGATCACGACCGGTTTCGCGGTGGCGCCCGGCCCGGCGGCCGTCCCGGTGGTGACGCTGATCGCGCAGCGGCTGGCCCAGCGGACACCGGCCGGCCGGCTCGCGCTGATCGGCTGCGCCGCCTTCGCGGCCGGCGCGGTCCTCACGCTGGCACTGGTCGGCCCGCACGGTTCGTCGTACGCCCGCGAGCTTCTGCCCGGCCAGCTTCTCTCGGGCATCGGGATCGGGCTCGCGCTACCGACCCTGCTGTCCTCGGCCACCCACGACCTGCCCGCGCACCGCCGGTCGACCGGCAGCGGCGTCATCAACATGGCCCGCCAGATCGGGCTCGTGCTCGGCGTCAGCGTCGTCGTGGCGCTGGTCGGGACGCCCCACTCCTACGCGTCGGCGCACAGCGCCTTCGTGCACGGCTGGTGGGTGATGGCCGGCGTCCTCGTGGTCGCCGCGATCGCCTGCCTCGGTATGCCCATCCGTTCTGTCCGCAACGAAAGGAACTGATCACCATGTCCATCGCACCCTTCGGCGTCACGATCGACGCCCACGACGCCGCCGCGGTCGCCTCCTTCTGGGCCGGTGCGCTCGGCCGGAGCGTCGCCGACGGTGCCTCCGAGACCCAGGCCGCCGTCGAGGCCGACCCGGGCATCCCGGGGTCGCGCCTCGGGTTCCGGCAGGTCCCCGAGGACAAGAAGGTCAAGAACCGCATGCACTTCGACTTCGTGAACCCCGACTTCGACGCCGAGCTGGAGCGCCTGACCGGGCTCGGCGCGACCAAGCTGGCCGAGGCCAACCCGGGCTTCCGCTACGCCACGCTGGCCGACCCGGAGGGCAACGAGTTCGACGTCATCGCCGGCTGACCCCTTCGATGCCCCGGCCGCTCCCATCGCAGGGCGGCCGGGCTATTGGCAGTACGTCAACAGGCTGCTAACTTCTGGGTGCGGCCGGGCCGCCACCCGGCCGTTTTCCCGTTGCCCAGGGGGATCCGTGGCGCGCATCGTGATTGTCGGGGCCGGGTTCGGCGGCATCGCGGTCGCGGCGGCGCTGGTGCGGGCCGGCTTCGACGATCTGGTGCTGCTCGAAAAGGGCGACCGGATCGGCGGGGTGTGGCGCGACAACACCTATCCGGGGTGTGGCTGCGACATTCCGGCGCCGCTCTACTCATACTCGTTCGCGCCCAATCCGCTGTGGAGCCGCCGGTTTCCGCCCCGGCGCGAGATTCTGGGCTATCTGCAGGACTTCGCCGATCGGTGGGGGCTGCTCCCGCGCGTACGCCTCAATGCGCGAGTGACCGGTGCGGGCTGGGACGAGGCCACCGGAAGGTGGCGGGTTTCGACCGCCGACGGCGGCGAGATCGTGGCCGACGTGGTGATCCCGGCCGTCGGGCAGTTGAGCAGTCCCGTTGTCCCGGCGCTGAGGGGCGCGGAGCGGTTCGAGGGTCCGGCCGTTCATACCGCCCGCTGGCCCGAAGGTCTGACGGTCGACGGGCTGAACGTCGGGGTGATCGGCACCGGGGCCAGCGCGATCCAACTGGTGCCCGCGATCGCGGGCCGGGCCGGGCGGGTGACCGTCTTCCAGCGCACGCCGCCGTGGACGCTGCCCAAGCCGGACCGGCGGTACGGCCGCGCCCGGAAGGCGATCTACGGCCGCTTCCCGGGGCTGACCCGGCTGCCGCGGCTGGGGATGTGGGGGATGACCTGGGTGGCCGGCCGGGCGGTGACCGGGCACCGGGTGGCCGGGACCCTGCTCCGCGTGCTGTCGAACGCCCAGCGCAACGTGCAGGTCAGAGACCGGGCGCTGCGGGCCCGGGTGACCCCGGTCGAGCCGATGGGGTGCAAGCGGGTGCTGTTCACCAACGCCTGGTACCCGGCGCTGCGCCGGCCCGACGTCGACCTGGTGACCGCCCCGATCGACGAGGTGACGCCGGCGGGCGTGCGGACCTCCGACGGCGCCGAGCACCCGTGCGACGTGCTGGTCTACGCGACCGGATTCGACGCGGTCGACTTCCTCGTGCCGATCCGGATCACCGGGCGCGACGGGCGCGAACTCTCCGGGGAGTGGCGCGACGGAGCTTTCGCCTATCTCGGGATGGCCGTGCCGGGCTTTCCCAACCTGTTCCTCATGTACGGCCCGAACACCAACACCGGCAACAGCTCGGTGATCTACTTCCACGAGGCGCAGGCCCGCCACATCGTCCAGGCGGTCCGGCTGATCGCCGCCGGTGGGCGGCCTTTGGAGGTACGCCGCGACCGCTCGGACTCCTACGACGCCGAGATGCAGCGGCGACTGGCGGCGAGCGTGTGGACCGGCTGCCGCAGCTGGTACCGCACCGCGACCGGGCGGATCGTCACCAACTGGCCGGGCATGGCGGCCGAATACCGCCGTCGCACCCGCCGTCTGCGGCCCGCCGACTACGGCCGGTCCCCCGAATGAGGTACCGCCGCTGTTCCAGTTCGGCGGTACGGTGAGGCCAATCCCGGCCCGAAGGGAGGGCCGTGCGCGGCACTGGACTGCTGGACCGGCTCACCATCGGCGATCACATCTGCTGGCTGGTCGACGACGACCGGCTGCGCATGCGAGAGATCGCCGGTTTCGTGCGCGCCGGCCTCCGGGACCATCACCGGGTCGTCTACTGCGGTGACTGCCCCGACGTGGTGCTCGCGTGCATCGACGAGCAGGGCATCGACACCGCGACGGCGCTGGCCGGGGGGCAACTGGAGGCGACCACGGCCGAGGCGTGCTACCTGGCGGCCGGCGTCTTCGAACCGGAATCGGCGCTGCGGTTGTGGGAACCGATGGCCCGGGCCGCCCGGACGGCCGGCTACACCGGGGTACGCGTGCTCGGCGACATGAGCTGGGCCGGGCGGGGCGTGCCCGGGCGCGAGCACCTGTGCCGGTACGAGTCGCAGATCAACCGGGTCGTGCTCAACAACGAGCTGATCGGGGTGTGCGCGTACGACCGGCGCACGATCGACCCGCTGGAGCTGCGGCGCCTGGCCTGGCAGCACCCCGGGATCGCGGCGAGCGGGGCGCCGTACGACGAGCGGCTGGCCCTGCGTATCCGCCGGACGCGCCGCCCGGCCGGGCTGGTGCTCTCCGGCGAGGCCGATCTGGCCGGTCGCAACGCTCTGCGGGCGGTGGTCGAGAACGTGTTCGTCGACTGCGGCGCCGACGAGGTGACCGTCGACGTGGGCGGCCTGCGTTTCGCCGACCGGGCGGCCGCCCGCATTCTGGTGCGGGCGGGGCACGGGGCCGGGCGGGTGCGGCTGGTCGGCTGCTCGCCCGCGCTGTTGCGGCTGCTCGCCTTCACCGGCGCGGGCGACGCGCCCCGCCTGACCGTCGTGCCCGCCTGACGACCGTGGCCCCGCCCGCCGCCGCGGTCAGCCCGCTTGGGCCGCGCGGGCCTGGAAGGCCGGCAGGCGGTCGAAGACGGTGATCGCCCGGGTGATCCGGCCGTCCTCGACGGTCAGGTATTCCATGCCGTGGAAGACCTTGGCGAACGGGGTCTCGACGGCGTAGACCGCCGCGGCGTGACGGTCGTCGCCGACGACGTCGATCAGCTCGCTGCTGATGAGGGTGGTCGCGAACGGCTCCAGCAACCGGCGGAAGGCGTCCCGGCCGCGGATCTCGCCGCCCGGGGCCTGGCCGACGACGTCGTCGGAGACGAAGCTCAGGGCCTTCTCGACGTCGCCGCCGAGCCAGGCGCGGGCGTATTCGTGCGCAATCGTGGTAGCAGTCATGCGGGCCACCCTCTCTCACGTATATGACACCCTGCGTCATATAAAGGAACCATGAGATCGGACCGTTTGCTGTCGATCCTGTTGCTGCTGCAGACCCGCGGCCAGGTGCCCGCCTCCGAGCTGGCCGAGCGCCTGGAGGTCTCCGCGCGCACGATCATGCGTGACGTCGAGGCCCTGTCCACCGCTGGCGTGCCCGTCTACACCGTGCGCGGGCCCCGGGGCGGCATCGCGCTTCTCCCCGGCTATCGCACCGACGTCACCGGGCTGACCGCCGACGAGTCGCGGGCCCTGTTCGTGCTGCTGTCCGGCTCCGCGCACGCCGAACTCGGACTCGGGGCGGCCCTCGCGTCGGCGCTGCGCAAGGTCATGGCCGCGCTGCCCGCGCCGCACCGGCCCGACGCCGACCGGACCAGCCGCCGCATCATCATCGACCCGGTGCGCTGGCGGGGCACCTCCGGCCCCGCCCAGCCGGACATGTCGGCCTTCCAGCGGGCGGTGTTCGAGGACCGGCGGCTGCGGCTGCGCTACCGGCACGGCCGGGACAACCGCGTACGCACGTACACGCTGGACCCCTACGGCCTGGTCAACAAGGCCGGCGTCTGGTACCTCGTCGCCGACCGTGACGGCGAGCCGCGGCTGTTCCGCGCCGACCGCACCCGGTCGGCGACCGTCCTCGACGAGCCGGTGCGCCGCCGCGCCGGCCGGGAACTGGCCGACGTGTGGGAGGGCCTGCGCCGCGGCATCGAGGAACTCCCGGCCGAGGTCGCGGTCACCGCCCGCGTCCGCGACGAGACCCTGCCCATGTTCCTGCGCCTGCACGCGGCCGACCTGGCCTCGACCGGGCCCTCGGAGGAGCCGGGCTGGACCCGGGCCGAACTCCGCTTCCGGTCGGTCCTCGCCGCCCAGCCGCTGCTCGCCTTCGGCCCCGACGTCGAGGTTCTCACCCCGGACGACCTCCGGCGTTCCCTGGGCGCGACGGCCGAGGCGACCGCGGCGCTCTATCGTCCGGCCGGGCGGGAGGCCTCAGCGCTCAGCGGTCGCGGTGACGGTAGGCGTCGACGGTGAGGGCGGCGGCGGTCAGCGCGACCACCGTGCAGGTCAGGACCACGCCGGCGGCGCCCCAGGCGACCATGGCGACCGACAGCAGTCCCCACAGGACTCCACCGAGGACGGCCGCGGTGACGATGACGCGGCGCGGCCAGCGTCGTCGCCCGCTCAGCGAGGGGTAGTCGGCCCTGAGCTGGGCGACGATCTGCTCGAATTGGTGTTGTCGGTCGTTGGTTCCCATCGGGCACCTCGCGGCGTGAGATCCTGCGGACGAGCCTACCGCGACCGGAGGCGCGGGTCTTCCGGTGATTTGCGAGCACCCTACGCGCCACCGGCGAGCCGGTGCGTCCACGCTGGAGAAGGCCGGGTCCCCGCTAACGTGGTCGGGTGACGGACAACCTCTGGCTGCGCCAGATCGCCGAAAATCCGGACCACTCCCAGTGGTACATCCAGCGATTCCGGGACCTGGCGGCGCGCGGCGACGATCTGGCCGGCGAGGCCCGGCTCATCGACGCGATGGTGCCGCGGGGCGCCCGGATCCTGGACGCCGGCTGCGGCACCGGCCGGGTCGGCGGCCACCTCGCCGCGGCCGGGCACGACGTGCTCGGGGTCGACCTCGACCCGGAGCTGATCGCCGAGGCCCGGGCCGGGCATCCCGGTTCCACCTGGCTGGTCGGCGACCTCAGCGTCCTCGACGTTCCCGGACCCGGCTTCGACGTGGTCGTCTGTGCCGGCAACGTGATGATCTTCGTGGCCCCGTCGACCCGCCGCGAGGTCCTGCGGCGGTTCCGGGCCCACCTCGCCGACGGCGGCCGGGTCGCGGTCGGGTTCGGCGCCGGGCGGGGCTACGAGCACGAGGAGTTCCTGGCCGACGCGAAGTCGGTGGGCCTGGCGGCCGACCTCCTTCTCAGCACGTGGGACCTGCGGCCCTGGACACCCGGATCGGATTTCCTGGTGGCGCTGTTCGCGGCCGCCTGAACGGCCAAATTCCCGCCTGTTGGACATGCGACACGAAAAGTGGAGGTCGTGCCGTGTTTGGGGATCGCGCGGCGGCAGCGGACCACCTACGATCCCGAAGCTGGCTCTAGATCAAGGAGTTTGTCCTGCGTAGCTTCTCCGTCCCGGAGCGCCTCGGCGGCTTCGGTCTGCTCGTGGCCGGCGCGGCCGCGGTCTGGCCGTCGTTCACCGCAAGCACAGGCGCCGGGCTGCCCTGCCCGCTGCGGGCGCTGATCGGTGTGCCGTGCCCGTTCTGCGGGCTCACCACGGCGGCGATCGCGCTGGTGCGGGGCCGGGCGGAGACGGCGTTCCAGGCCAATCCACTGATCTTCGGGCTGGCGGTGCTCGCGGTTGCCGTCGGGCCGCTGGTGGCGCTGCGCGCCTTCGGCGTCATGAGCGGTCCCCGGCCGTGGTCCTCGCACCGGCAGCGCCGGTGGGGACAGGTCGCCGTGCTGGTCGCGGCCGCGAGCTGGCTGTTCCAACTGCATCGGCTCGGCGTGGGCCGGCCCTCATTAAGGATCATCTGAATGTCATATCCCCCGAACAACGACCCCTACGGTGGCCAGCAGGGTGGTCAGCCGCCGTACGGTGGCCAGGTCGGCGGCCAGCCGCCGCCCTACGGTGCCCAGCAGCCGTACGGCGCACCGCAGCAGCCGTACGGCGGCCAGCCCTACGGTTCCATGCCGCCGCCGCCCCCGGCCTACCCGATGCCGGCCCAGTCGGCGGCCTACGCCAGCTGGCTTCAGCGGGTCGGTGCCTACATCGTCGACGCGCTGTGCACCGCGCCGTTCTCGATCCTGGGCGCCCTGCTGGGCCGCAGCACCGACGACAACGGCGTGCAGACCATCAACGCGCTGTACTGGATCTTCCTGCTGCTCGGTCTCGCCGTCACGGTCTACAACCGGTACTTCCAGGCCGGCAAGACCGGGCAGAGCTGGGGCAAGAAGGCGCTCGGCATCCGCCTGATCGGCGAGCAGACCGGCCAGCCGATCGGGGCCGGCATGGCCTTCGTCCGCGACATCGCGCACTTCGTCGACGGCATCATCTGCTACGTCGGCTTCCTGTTCCCGCTCTGGGACGCCAAGAAGCAGACGCTGGCCGACAAGATCGTCAAGACGATCGTCGTCACCGCCAACTGACCGGTTCCCGGGCCGCCCGAACCGGGCGGCCCGGGGTCCGTCGCGATCTCGGCTGAACGCTACCGGCGCGCGGAACGTAAGGCTCTTTGAAACAGGCCACCGCACGACGGGCACGGTGGCGGGAAGGGCTCGAGATGTGGATCCTGCTGCTGATGTTCGCTCTCACCTGCGTCGTGGGGGCGGCCCTGATCCGGCCGCGGCCCGCGCCGGGACGGCACGCGGACGACTGGTCGGACGTCATCGAGCTGCCACCGGTCCCCAAGAGCCTGGAGGGAGCGCTGGTCGCCCGGCTCGACGACGGCGTCATCACGCGGTCGCAGTACCTGCGGGCGATGGAGCAGCTGGCCGCGCGGGACGACGAACGACACCCCCTGTCGGTGCCGCCCGAGGCCGGGTAGCGGCGGCGACGCGGTCGGCGCGGTCGTGATAGACCTTTCCCGTGAGCGACCCGATGAGCCGATTCGACGTGGGAGTCGCGCACCCCGCGCGGCGATACAACTACTGGCTGGGCGGCAAGGACAATTTCGCCGCCGACCGGGCGTCCGGTGACGCGATCGCCGCCACCTTCCCGACCATCCGCGACTCGGTGCGGGAAAACCGGAAGTTCCTGCGCCGCGCGGTGGAGTTCCTCGCCGGCCAGGCCGGGATCGACCAGTTCCTCGACGTCGGCACCGGCCTGCCGACGGCCGACAACACCCACGAGGTCGCGCAGCGGATCACGCCGCGGAGCCGCATCGTCTACGTCGACAACGACCCGATCGTGCTCGCCCACGCCCGCGCGCTGCTCACCAGCTCGGCGGAGGGCGCGACGGCCTACATCGACGCCGACCTCCGCGATCCGGCGAAGATCCTCGAAGCGCCGCCGCTGCAGGCCACCCTCGACTTCACCCGGCCGATCGCGCTGGTCATGCTGGCCGTCCTGCATTTCGTGCACGACCACCAGAATCCGTACGCTGTGGTCGGCCGCCTCGTCGAAGCGCTGCCGCCGGGCAGCTACCTGGTCATGTCGCACGCGACCTACGACCTGGTCGACACGGCGAAGGTCGAGGTCCTGGAGAAGCAGAGCGGCGGTCAGTGGCGCTCCCGCAGCCGCGACGAGTTCGCCCGGTTCTTCGACGGGCTGGAGCTGATCGACCCGGGCGTGGTGCCGATCGGCGACTGGCGGCCGGCCCCCGGCACCACCCGGCCCGACCCGGCCCAGATCGTGACCTACGGAGCCGTCGGCCGCGTCGGAACCCGGAGCTGAAAGTTCATGAGCGAGGAAAACGTCACAATGACTGAATTAGGGGCGGTCGGACACGTCATGAGGGCATGACCAAGCAAAAGGGATCGGACCTTCTGGTTCGCGCGCTCGAGAACGAGGGCGTCGAGCGCATCTTCGCGGTGCCCGGCGAGGAGAACCTCGACGTGCTCGAATCGCTGCGCACGTCGACGATCGAGCTCGTGCTGATGCGCCACGAGCAGCCCGCGGCGTTCATGGCCGCGACCTACGGGCGCCTCACCGGCAAGCCGGGCGTCGTTCTCACCACGCTCGGGCCGGGCGCCACCAATCTCACCACCGCCGCCGCGTACGCCCAGCTCGGCGGCATGCCGATGGTGATGATCACCGGTCAGAAGCCGATCCTGTCCGAGCCCCAGGCCCAGTTCCAGATCGTCGACATCGTCGGCATGATGGCGCCGCTGACCAAGCTGTCCCGGCAGATCGTCAGCACGGCGATGATCCCGACCACGGTGCGCAACGCGTTCCGCATCGCGACCGAGGAACGGCCGGGCGCGGTCCACCTCGAGCTGCCGGAGGACATCGCGGCCGAGCTCGGCGACGAACCACTGGTCAGGCCGCACGCCATGGTGCTGCCCGTCGCGGCCGACGCGGCACTCGACGCGGCGGCCGAGCGCCTCCTCGCCGCCGAGCGCCCGCTCGTGCTGATCGGCGCGGCGGCCAACCGGAGCCGCCTGGTGCCCTCGCTGTCGCGGTTCATCCGGCGCACCCGGCTGCCGTTCGTCAACACGCAGATGGGCAAGGGCGCGGTCGACGGCGCCGGCGACCTCTACCTGGGCACCGCCGCGCTCTCCGAGGGCGACTACGTGCACGACGCGATCGACCAGGCCGACCTGATCCTGGCGATCGGCCACGACACGGTCGAGAAGCCGCCGTTCCTCATGACCGGCCGGCCCCGCGAGGTCATCCACGTCGGGTTCGGGCCGGCCGCGGTCGAGGAGGTCTACTTCCCGCAATACGAGGTGATCGGCGACATCGCGGGCGGGCTCGACCAGCTCGGCGACCGGCTCGAGGGCAAGCTCCACCACGACCTCGGCTTCTTCCTCTCGCTGCGGTCGCAGATCCTGGCCCACGTCAACGAGGGCAGCCAGGACGGCCGGTTCCCGCCGGTCCCGCAGCGCATCGTCCACGATGTGCGGCAGGCGCTGCCGGACGACGGCGTCGTCACGCTCGACAACGGGACCTACAAGATCTGGTTCGCGCGCGGCTACCGGACCCACCTGGCCAACACGATCCTGCTCGACAACGCGCTGGCGACGATGGGGGCGGGCCTGCCCAGCGGCATGATGGCGGCGATGCTCGACCCGGCCCGCAAGGTGATCGCGGTCGCCGGCGACGGCGGCTTCATGATGAACTCGCAGGAGCTCGAGTCGGCGGTGCGCCTCGGGCTCAACCTGGTCGTGCTGATCGTCGAGGACGGCAGCTACGGCATGATCCGCTGGAAGCAGAGCCAGGCCGGCTTCACCGACTGGGGCCTGCAGTTCGGCAACCCCGACTTCGTGAAGTACGCCGAGGCGTACGGGGCGAAAGGCACCCGCGTGCAGCGCACCGAGGACCTCCTGCCGATCCTGCGGCAGGCCCTCGACGAGGGCGGTGTGCAGCTGGTCGTGGTGCCGGTCGACTACAGCGAGAACCAGCGGGTCCTGATCGACGAGCTCAAGAACCGCCGCTGACCTCGACGGCCACCGCCGCCCGGCGGTGGCCACCACCGGTGCGCGCGCCGGGTTGAGGAGCCCCAATATATTGAGGCGATCCGATTCGAGCGGTCTGCGAGGGCGGGGGCGAGGCCGGCGTGATGCCTCCCGATCCGGGTCTGGCCACCACGCTGGACGGCCTGGTGGGCCGGCTCCGCATGCTGAGGGCCTGGGCGGGCAACCCGTCGTACGACGCGATCAAGGCCGGGGTCAACGCCGGCTGGGCCGCTTCCGGCCGTCCCGCCGGAGAGCGGGTCGGTAAGTCCACGATCGTGGATTGTTTCCGGCCCGGGCGCCGCCGGCTCAACGCGGATCTGGTGCTCGCGGTGGTCCGGGTGCTGCATCCCGACGTCGGCTACGTCGCCCATTGGCAGCAGATGCTGCGGATCGTCTCGGGCGAGACCGACGCCGCCGCGCAGGTCCGGGTGCACGACGCGCTGCCCCGGGAGACCACCGGATTCACCGGGCGGGAGCTCGAACTCGACCGTCTCTACCGCGCTCTGCGAGCTCGGCCCGCCGGGCGTACGGTCGTGATCTCGGCGATCGCCGGGATGGCCGGCGTGGGTAAGACCCAGCTCGCCGTGCACGCGGGTCATCATCTGCTGCGCTCGCGGCGGTTCGATCACGTGCTCTTCGCCAACCTCCGCGGCTTCGACCCCGATCCGGCGCAGCCGCCCGCCGACCCGGCCGCCGTGCTGGACGGCTTCCTCCGCCTCCTCGGGCTGAACGGCCGGGACGTCCCGCACGATCTGGACGGCCGGGTGGCCCTCTACCGGGCTCGTCTGGCCACCCGGAGCGCCCTGATCATCCTGGACAACGCCGCCGGCACCAGCCAGATCCGGCCGCTGCTGCCCGGCTCGCCGACCTGTCCGGTGCTCGTGACCAGCCGCCGTGTGCTCGACGATCTCCCGGGCGCGACCCACCTGAGCGTCGGCGTCTTCACGGCCGGGGAGGCCGAGGCCTTCCTGTCCCGGGCGGCGCCCGGGTTGCCGACCGGGAACGACCCCACGGCCACCAGCCGGATCGCGCGGCGGTGCGGCTACCTGCCGCTCGCGCTCGGGCTGATGGCCGGGCACCTGCGGGCCAAGCCCGGGTGGAGCCTGGCCGACCATGCCGACTGGCTCGACGAGCGCCATGCCGACCGGCGCCTCGAGTCCGGGGTCGAGCTGGCGCTGGACGTCTCCTATCAGCACCTGCCGGAGAGCCGCCGGCGCCTGCTGCGGCGCCTGGTGCTCCATCCGGGCCCCGATTTCGACGTCCACGCGGCCGCGGCCCTGGCGGACGGGGAGGCGGAAGCCGACCTGCGGCGGTTGAGCGACGACCACCTCCTGCTGCGGGCGAGTCTCGGCCGCTACGCCTTTCACGACCTGGTCCGGATCTTCGTCTCGACCCGCGCTCACGACGAGGACCGCCCGGCGGACCGTGATGCCGCCCTGACCCGGCTGTTCGAGCACTACCTGAACAGCGCCGGGGCGGCCGCGCACACGCTGTATCCGGCCAACGTGGACCAGCCGGGCGGCCGGTTCCCGGCCGGGCTCACCGACCCGCACCAGGCCTGGGCGTGGCTCGACGGCGAGAGATCGTCCCTGGTCGGCGTGGTCGCCCACATGGCCGGTCACGGCTGGCCGCGGCACGCCGTCCGACTGTCCCACATGCTGTTCCGATATCTGGACGCCAGTCGGCTGAGCAAGGCGGTGACCATTCACGAGCACGGCCTGGCCGCCGCCCGGCGGACCGGTGACCGGTCGGCCGAGGCCCACGCCCTGGTCGACCTGGGCGTCGCCAAGTGGCGGTTGCGCCGCGACCAGGAAGTGATCGAGCACTACGAACAGGCCCGCGATCTGTTCCATCGCACCGGCGACAAGGCCGGAGAGGCTCGTGCGATCGGCAACCGCGGCCTCCTGGAGGAGACGCGGGGCAACTACCGGCTCGCCGCCGGGTACTACCGGCAGGCCCTGGTCCTGGGCCGGGAATCCTCGAGCCCGAAGCTCGAAGGCCTGGCGCTGAGCAACCTCGGCCGGGTGGAGGGACGCCTGGGCCTCCTCGAGATCGCGTCGGAGCACTGTGCGCAGGCCGTCGCCCGGAGCCGGGAGAGCGGCGACCACGAGGCCGCGGTCGGATCGTTGAACGACCTCGGTGCCATCGAGACCCGGGCCGGTCGCTACCGGCAAGCGGCCGGGCACCTGCACGAGGCGCTGATGGTGCGGCGCCGCAACGGTTACCGGGCCGGGGAGGCGCAGGTCCTGACCAACCTCGGCCGGCTGCACACCTGCCTGGGCGAGCCGGAAGAGGCAGCCGAGCATCATCGCCGGGCGCTGGTCGTCTATCGCGAGATCGGCAACCGGGAGGACGAGTGCCAGGCGCTCAACGGGCTCGGTGAGGCCTGCACGGACCCGCGGGAAGCCGCCCGGCACCACGAGGCCGCCCGCGCCGTCGCCGCCGAGGTGGGCAACCGCGAGGAACTGGCCCGCGCCCACGCCGGCCTCGGACATGCGTACCGGCGGATGGCCGACGAGATTCGGGCCAAGGATCAGTACGAACGGGCCCTCGGGCTCTACACCGAGCTCGATGTGCCCGAGGCCGAGGCGATTCGCGCCGCGCTGGACGGCTGAGGGCGGACGGAATCGGTCGGGATTCCCGTTTCGGGGCCGGGCGCGCCGCACCCTTGACGCGACGGGCGACGACAGGGAACGAGCCGGCACGGGGGACAGGGCGGGCGGGCCCTGGTGCCGGTCGTCGTCGCCCGCTCCAGCAGCGGCCGGCCTGAGGGTCAGCGCCCGGGTGGGGGAGCGGTGCTGGCCCGGGGGATCAGGGTGGTCGGGACGAGCACGGTGCCGGCGTCGACCGGCTCGTGCCGGATCTGCCGCAGCATGGCCTCCACGCAGCGGCGGCCCACCTCGGCGAAGTCCTGGTGCACGGTGGTCAGCGGCGGAAGGTAGGAGCTCGCGTCCGGGATGTCGTCGAAGCCGGCCACGCTGACCTCCTCCGGGACCTTGCGGCCGCGTTCGGCCATGGCCCGGAGTACGCCGAGGGCCATCTGGTCGTTGGCCGCGAACACCGCCGTGCATTCCGGCTCGTCGGCCAGCCGGAGCCCGGCCCGGTAGCCCGACTCGGCCGACCAGTCGCCGCGCTCGACCGGCGGGATCTCGCGGCCGGCGTCGGTCAGCACCTCGCGCCAGGCGCCGGCCCGGCGCTCGCTCGCGAACGACTCGGCCGGGCCGGTCACGTGCCACACCGTACGGTGGCCGAGGCCGAGCAGGTGCCGGACCGCCTGCCGGGCCCCGTCGGCCTGGTCGGTGTCGACGACCGGGTAGCGGTCGCCGGCGTCCGAGTCGACGACCACCACCTGCACGCCCGGCGGCAGGGTCAGGTTGGCCGCGTCGAGGAGGTGCACCTCCATGATCACGATGATGCCGTCGACCGCGAGCTCGCCGAGCCGGGTGAACGCGCCGAGCACGCCGTCCTGGGTCGGAACGGCGACCGGGATCAGCGTGATGGCGTAGCCCTCGTCGGCGGCGTGGGTCGCGATCGCCTCCACGGTGCGGCTGTTGCCGGTGGTGGCCAGCGTGAACAGGATGACGCCGAGGGTGCGGAACTCGCCCCGTTTCAGGGCCCGCGCGGCGCTGTTGGGGCGGTATCCGAGCTCGGCCATCGCGTCGAGCACCTGGCGGCGGGTCGTCTCGACGACGCCGGGGTGCCCGGTGGAGACCCGGGAGACGGTCTGCGAGGAGACGCCGGCCAGGCGCGCGACGTCGGCCATCGATACGCGTCGACCGGGGCGGCTAGCTGCTGCGGTCATCGCCGGTTGCTCCTTGACGATCTGTTCACGCGGTGAAACTATCACCACGATGTTTACGTAAACATCACGCCCGTCCCCGGAATGTAACATGCCAGGTGGGCAGCGTAAGTTATCGATGTTTGCGCAAACATGGCGAAGCGGCCGAGGCGACGCGGTCCGGCCGGAAGGATGAGGTCACATGGCAGTCCCGCAACTCGCCACCCGCCCCGCGCGGGCGGTGAGACATCGGCGCAGCTGGGCCGGCTGGCAGTTCGTCGGCCCGTTCATGGTCGTGTTCGCGCTGGTCTTCCTGGCCCCGATCGCGTACGCGATCTATCTGAGCCTCTATCGCAACCGGCTCATCGGCGGGAACTCGTTCGTCGGCCTCGACAACTACCAGAAGGTGCTGCACGACCCGCAGTTCTGGTCGGCGTTCGGCCGGGTCGCGCTGTTCCTGGCCGTCCAGGTGCCGATCATGCTGTTCCTGGCCCTGCTGGTCGCGCTGGCGATCGACAGCGGACGGCTCTACGGCGCCGGCTTCTTCCGGGTCGCGATCTTCCTGCCGTACGCGGTGCCGGCCGTGGTCGCGGCGCTGATGTGGGGCTTCATGTACGGCGCCCGGTTCGGCCTGGTCGGCAACCTGAGCGACTTCCTGCACGTCCAGTTGCCCGATCCGCTCAAGCCCAGCCTGATCCTGGCGTCGATCGGCAACATCACGACCTGGGAGTACGTCGGCTACAACATGCTGATCTTCTATTCGGCGCTGCGGGTCGTGCCGAAGTCGCTCTACGAGTCGGCCGAGATCGACGGGGCCGGCCAGTTCCGGATCATCCGGTCGATCAAGCTGCCACACATCCGGGGCGCCCTGGTCATCGCCACGATCTTCTCGGTGATCGGCAGCTTCCAGCTGTTCAACGAGCCCAGCATCCTCAAGGACCTGGCGCCCAACGCGATCACCACCTACTTCACCCCCAACTTCTACGCCTACTCGCTGACGTTCTCGGGTCAGGAGTTCAACTACTCGGCCGCCGTCGCGGTCGTGATGGCGGTGCTCACGATGATCGTCGCGTACGTCGTGCAGCTGCGCGGCTCCAGGGAGCGCTGACATGACGACTACGACACGCGTTCCCCTGCGTACCGGGCTTTCCGATGTGAGCGGAAGCGAACCGGCCCGGCGCAAGCGCCGCGGAAGCATCACGCTGACCGCGCTCACCGCGCTGGTCGGCCTCTACGCCCTGGTGCCACTGGCCTGGCTGGTCATCAACGCGACCAAGACCCAGGACGGGCTGTTCACGTCGTTCGGGCTGTGGTTCGACAACGGGCATTTCGCGCTCTGGGACAACCTGCGCGACACGTTCACCTACGACCACGGCATCTATCTGCGCTGGCTCGGCAACACGCTCTTCTACGTCGTGGTCGGCGCCGGCGGCGCGACGTTCCTCGCGGTGCTCGCCGGCTACGGCCTCGCGAAATTCGATTTCCCGGGGAAACGCGCGGTTTTCGGTACGGTCATCGGCGCGGTCGCGGTGCCGCCGAGTGCGCTGGCCGTGCCGACGTTCCTGATGTTCTCCAAGCTCGGCCTCACCAATACGCCGTGGGCCGTGATCATCCCGTCCCTGATCGTGCCGTTCGGTCTGTATCTGATGTGGACCTTCGCGACCGAGGCCGTTCCGGCCGAGATGCTGGAGGCCGCGCGGGTCGACGGCGCGAGCGAGATGCGCACCTTCTTCCGGATCAGCGTGCCGCTGCTCGCTCCCGGAATTGTGACCGTGCTGCTGTTCAGCATGGTCGCGACGATGAACAACTACCTCCTCCCGCTGATCATGCTGAAGAACCCGGACTGGTATCCGCTCACGGTCGGCCTGAACTCCTGGAACGCGCAGGCGACCACGGCCGGCGGCCAGGCGGTGTTCAACCTGGTGATCGCCGGTTCTCTCATCATGATCGTGCTTCTGCTGGCCGCGTTCCTCACGCTCCAGCGGTACTGGCAGTCCGGCTTGGCCGCCGGAAGCGTCAAGGAATGATCCCCGGTTTCGGGAAAGGAAAATGAGAATGCCCCGGTTTCTGAAAGTTGCCGCGGCCGCGACGGCGGCCATGTTGGCTCTCGCCGCTTGCGGTTCGTCCGACGACTCCTCCTCCTCGTCCACCGGCTCCGGCTCGGGCTCCTCCGGCGTCTCGGACGCCGACGTCCAGGCCGCGCTGCAGAAGGGCGGCAACCTGACGGTGTGGGCGTGGGAGCCCACGCTCAAGCAGGTGGTCGCGAAATTTCAGGAGAAATACCCGAACGTCAAGGTGAACCTGGTCAACGCCGGCACCGGCAATGATCAGTACACGGCGCTGCAGAACGCGGTCGCGGCCGGCAAAGGCGTGCCCGACGTCGCGCAGATCGAGTACTACGCGCTGCCGCAGTTCGCGCTCGGCAAGGCGCTGACCGACCTCGGTCCGTACGGCGCGTCCAGCCTGAAGGCCGACTTCACCCCCGGCCCGTGGAACTCGGTGCAGAACGGCGGCAAGGTTTTCGGCCTGCCGATGGACTCCGGCCCGATGGCGCTCTATTACAACAAGGACGTCTTCGACAAGTACGGCATCAAGGTTCCGACGACCTGGCAGGAATACCTGGACGCGGCCCGCAAGCTGCACAAGGCCAACCCGAAGGCGTACATCACCAACGACACCGGCGACGCCGGCTTCGTCACCAGCATGATCTGGCAGGCCGGCGGCAAGCCGTACCAGGTCGACGGCACCAACGTCACGATCAACTTCACCGACCCCGGCGCGACCCAGTTCACGCAGGTCTGGCAGCAGCTGATCAGCGAGAAGCTGCTCGCGCCGATCTCGTCCTGGAGCGACCAGTGGTTCCAGGGCATGACCAACGGCTCGATCGCCACCCTGACCACCGGCGCGTGGATGCCGGCCAACTTCGTCTCCAGCGCCCCCAGCGGCTCCGGCAAGTGGCGGGTCGCCGACCTGCCGCAGTGGCAGGCCGGGGGCACGGCGTCGGCCGAGAACGGCGGCTCGTCGCTCGCGATCATGGACAAGGGCGGCAACAAGGCCCTGGCCTACGGATTCATGAAGTACGCCGACGACGGTGACGGCGTGCAGGTGCGCGTCGACAACGGTGCCTTCCCGGCCACCACCGCGCAGCTGAACTCGCCGGCGTTCCAGAACACCGAATTCAAATACTTCGGTGGGCAGAAGGCTAACCAGATCTTCGCCAAGTCGGCCCAGAACGTGGTGACCGGATGGAGCTACCTGCCGTTCCAGGTCTACGCCAACAGCGTCTTCAACGACACGGTCGGTAAGGCGTACGTCTCCTCGACGTCGCTCGCCGACGGGCTCAAGGCGTGGCAGGACCAGAGCGCGAAGTACGGCAACGAGCAGGGCTTTACCGTCAAGTGAAGTCCCAGGGGGCCCGCTTCCGGCGGGCCCCCTGTGGTTTAAGGAGCTTGTGTGACAACCCCCCGCTGGCTTCGCCGCACCGGCACACCCCGCCTGGAATTCGGCGCCGACTACAACCCGGAGCAGTGGCCGCGTTCGGTCTGGGACGACGACATGAAGGCCATGAAAGCGGCCGGCGTGACCATCGTTTCGCTCGGCATCTTCTCGTGGGCCCGGCTCGAGCCGTCGTCCGGCGATTTCGAGTTCGGCTGGCTCGACGAAATCATGGATCTGCTGCACGCCAACGGAATCCTGGTCGACCTGGCCACCGCGACCGCCTCGCCGCCGCCCTGGCTGACCACCGCCTATCCGTCGGTCCTGCCCGAATCCTCCGACGGCCGGGTCATCTCGCCCGGCGGCCGTCAGCATTGGCGGCCGACGTCGCCGATCTTCCGGTCGCACGCGCTGCGCCTGGTGCGCGCGATGGCCGAGCGCTACGGCTCGCATCCCGCGCTGGCCGCCTGGCACGTCTCCAACGAACTGGGCTGCCACAACGTCTACGACTACTCGTCCGACGCGGCCACGGCGTTCCGGGTGTGGCTCCGGGCGCGGTATTCGACATTGGACGCGCTGAATGCCGCGTGGGGGACATCGTTCTGGTCGCAGCACTACGGTTCGTGGGAGGAGATCCTGCCGCCCCGGCTCGCCGCGACCCACCCCAATCCGACCCAGCAGCTGGATTTCAAGCGTTTCTCCTCGGACGCGCTGCTCTCCTATCTGCGAGATGAGCGGTCCGTCCTGCGGGAACTGACCCCCTCGGTGCCGGTGACCACGAACTTCATGGTCATGGGGGAGACCAAGGGCATGGACTACGCCTCCTGGGCCTCGTCCGTCGACTTCGTGTCCAACGACCACTACGTCATTCCCGGTCCGCAGGCGCGCGACGAACTGTCGTTCTCGGCCAACCTGACCGGCAATCTGGCCGGTGGCCGGCCGTGGTTCCTGATGGAGCATTCGACCAGCGCGGTCAACTGGCAGCCGGTCAACGTGGCGAAGAAGCCGGGAGAACTCGCCCGCGATTCGCTGACCCACGTCGCCCACGGCGCCGACGCGGTCTGCTATTTCCAGTGGCGGCAGTCGTCCGCGGGCGCCGAGAAATACCACTCGGCGATGGTTCCCCACGCGGGCACGGATTCCGCGGTGTTCCGCGACGTGGCTTCGCTGGGGGAGCGGTTGCGGTCGCTGCCTTCGGTCGCGGGCGTTTCCCGTACGCCGTCGCCGGCCGCCATCCTGTTCGACTGGACGTCGTGGTGGGCGGCCGAACTCGATTCGCATCCGTCGTCCCGTCTGCGCTACCGGCAGGAGGCGCTGGACTGGTATTCCGCGTTCCTCGACCTCGGTGTGCGGGCCGATGTGGTCCCGGTCGACGCGGACCTGTCCTCCTACTCCGTGGTCGTGGCGCCGATGCTCTACGTCGTCCCCTCCTCGCTGGCCGCGCGGCTGTCGGCCTACGCCTCGGAGGGCGGCCACCTGATCACGACGTACTTCTCGGGGATCGTCGACGAGAACGACCACGTCTGGCTCGGGGGCTATCCGGGGGCACTGCGGTCGCTGCTCGGCATCCGGATCGAGGAGTTCGCGCCGCTGCTGGACGACGAGCAGGTGGCCCTCGACAACGGCACGACCGGCACCCGGTGGACCGATCGCATCGACGTGGTGGACGCCGAGATTCTCGCCTCCTACAAGACCGGTGAGATGGCGGGGCGGGCCGCGGTGACCCGTCGTGCCGCCGGGACCGGCTCGGCGGCCTATGTCTCGACCCGGCTCGGGCCGGACGGACTGGTGCCGGTGCTGGACACCCTGCTGTCGCGGGCCGGCGTGGTCAGCGAGCTGCCGGCCGAGTTGCGCGGCCGGGTCGAGCTGGCCGTCCGGGGTCCGGTCCGGTTCTACATCAACCGCACCGACCTGCCGGTCGAGCTGACCGGCATCCCCGGGGCGCCCGCGGTGCTCGGCCCGCGCGAGGTGGCGGTGGTCGGCGCATGACGGCGGACGTCGGGCACCGGGTGCGGAAGACGTCGCGCCGCATGGCGGACGGCCGGGAGATCATCTACTTCGATGACACGGAGCCGTTCGCCGACCGGTCGGCGGTTGACGGGCGGCCGTTGGGCCCGGTCGCCGGCGGATCGGCGGAGATGCGGTACGACCCGCTGACCGGCGAATGGGTGGCGATCGCGGCCTACCGCAACGACCGCACGTTCATGCCGCCGGCCGACCAGGATCCGCTCGCGCCCACGTCGCCGGGAGGCTTTCCGACCGAGATCGCCGAAGCGTCCTACGACGTGGTGGTGTTCGAGAATCGGTTCCCGTCCTTCTCCCCGCGCGCCGAAGGGGAGCCCGGCGCGGTGGACGGGGACCCGCTGTGGCCGGTCCGGCCCGCCTTCGGGCGCACCGAGGTGGTGTGTTTCTCGTCCGCTTCGGCTGGGTCGTTCGGGTCGTTGTCGGTGTCCCGGGCGCGGACGGTCATCGAGGCGTGGGTCGATCGCACGGCCACCCTGGGCCGGATCGACGGCGTCGAGCACGTGTTCATCTTCGAGAACCGGGGACGGCAGATCGGGGTGACGCTGCCCCATCCACACGGGCAGATCTATGCGTTCCCGTTCGTGCCGCCGAAGGTCGCGCGGATGCTGGACATGGCGCGGCGGCACCGTTCGTCCACCGGAGGCAATCTGTTCCGCGACATTCTCGACGCCGAGCGCCGGGCCGGAACGCGCGTGGTCGCGTCGTCGGAACACTGGACCGCGTATGTTCCGGCGGCCGCTCGCTGGCCCGTCGAAGTGCACGTGGCGCCGCACCGGGACGTGGCCGATCTGACGGCCCTGTCCGGCTTGGAAAGGGACGACCTGGCCCGGTTGTACGGCGACATTCTGCGACGGCTCGATCGTTTCTACGAAGGGGACGATCCACTCCCGTACATCTCCGGGGTTTTCCAAAGCCCGACCCGCACCGACCGTGACCTTTTCCGCCTGCATCTGCAGGTGTTCTCGGTTCTGCGCGGGCCCGGCAAGCTCAAATATCTCGCCGGCGTCGAATCGGCGATGGCGTCCTGGGTGAGCGACACAACGCCGGAACGGACCGCCGCGCGGCTGCGCGAGGTCGCCTGACCGCGGGAGTTACGCCGGCTCGGCCGTCCTGCCGGCCGCCATCGAAATGACGTGGCGGCCCACATTGACGGCATGGTCGGCGTAACGCTCGTAATAGCGGCCCAGAAGCGCGCCGTCAACGGCGGCCTCGACGCCGAGCGGCCACTCGTGGCTGAGCATCACGCCGAACAACTCGCGGTGCAGCTCGTCCATCGCGTCGTCGTCGGCGTCGAGACCGGCCGCGAGCACCTGATCCTGATCGGCCAGAGCCGACACGATCTTGCCGGCCAGGTCGTCGGCCACCGCGGCCATCGAATGGAAAAGAACCGCCAACTCGGGGGCGACCGCGGGCTGCGGGTGCCGGCGCAAAGTGGCCCGGGCGACGTGCACGGCCAGCTCACCCATGCGGTCGAGGTCGGCGGCCGCCTGCAGCGCCGTCATGACGATCCGCAGGTCACCACCCACCGGATGGCGCAGCGCGACCACGTCGTAGACCCGGTCCTCGACGACCCGGTAGAGCACGTCGATCTCGGCGTCGCGAACGGTCACGCCGTAGGCCAGGTTCTGATCGGCGGCGAGCAGGGCGGCACTGGCCTGGCGCATCGCCTCGCGCACGGCCTTGGCCAT
Source organism: Actinoplanes sp. NPDC051411 (assembly GCF_040682075.1). Lineage (NCBI taxonomy): Bacteria > Bacillati > Actinomycetota > Actinomycetes > Micromonosporales > Micromonosporaceae > Actinoplanes > Actinoplanes sp. NPDC051411. Next base: position 28,501 of record NZ_JBFBAD010000077.1, read on the forward strand.
GATGACCAGCGAGCTGCGAACACGGGTGAAGTCGTCCGGAAACTCCTCGCGCATGACCTCTCCCCGCGTTTATTCAGTGTCCGGTCACTCTATGTCCTGGCTTGCGTTTCCAGTAGTGCTCGCGCCGCGCCGGCGGGATCGGCCCAGGACTCTACGACGTTGACGCCCCGCTCCGGCAGGGAAGCGAGGCTTGTCCGAAATGCGGGATGCCGGGAGAGGGCGCGGTTGACCTCCTGGGGCGGCGGCGGTACGGCGGCCACGCGAGCGTCGTCACGCCGCCTCGGCGTTGAGGGTCGCCGATGTGTAGAGCAGCATCGCGAGGTGGCCGGGGTGGGACCGCGAGGGCGATCCGCGAGCAGGTCAGGCGCATGATCATTCCGGGTCGTTGTGAGGGGCGCCGACCGGGCAATGCAGCCCGCCGAGCCTGGTGAGGGTGTTACCAATGGCGGCCGGGTGGGTCGCGGCGTCGGCGGGCGAGTTCTTCCGGGTGACGGCGCCGGGTTCACGGCTCGGGTCGCGCCCTGGGCTGTACGGCGGCCGTTGAGTCCGATGGCGAGGGCTGTGCCGAGGACGGTGGCCAGGTCGGCAGCTGTCCAGTAGGCAGCCACGTGAACACGATGGGGAAGACGGCAGCGAGCAGGGGCACGGGCCGGAATCTCGCGAGAATTGGTCGAACTGGACGGCGGCGCTGGCTAGACCAGCCAGAGGTGACGGATGGGAAGGGCTCGAAGGCGGGCGAGACGACCAGCGGACAGATAGCCGACGGCCACCCCGAGCACGGCGGGGATGGCGTCAGCAGCAGGAAGGCTGGCGACACATCAATCGTTTCGGCTGCGCAAACACGTTAGGCAATCGACTGCCGCCGAACATCGGACATCTCGGGCTCCGTCCTCAGTGGAACACGGCTCACCTGCGCCGCCCGCCTAGACACCTTTGGGGTGGGGGGTCAGGGTGGTGCTGGTGGAGGTAGAGCCGTTGCGGTGAAGTAGCCGTCGATCGGGGCGGTGCGGTATTGCATACGTTTGAGGCGGTTTTTCACCGCGGTGGTGAGGTCGTTGACGGCGAGGTTGGCCAGGCTGCCTTTGATCGTCGGCCAGACGTTGTCGACCGGGTTGAGCTCTGGCGCGTAGGCCGGTAGCTCGTAGACGCGCGGCCAAGGCCGGGCGGCGATCGCCGCCCGGGTCGTGGGAGTCTTGTGCAGCGACAGGCGGTCCCGGACCAGCACGATCGGGGCGTGCAGCTGCTGGTGAGCGGTGTCCAGCAGCCGGATGAGCTCCGGCTCCCGGAAGCCCTTGGGTTCGCCTTTGCGCCCGATAAGTCAGGCTGCGGTGGATCAGCCGGCTGCGTTCCCCCGGCCGTAGCAGCAGAATCCGGCCACCGGCATCCGTATGGTGCCTTTGGTGGTCACCTTCACTACGGGTGTTTCGCCTTTGGGTGCCCAGGTGGTGGCCTTGTGGGCCTTCAGGGTTTGGCCGCACTTGTCGGCGAAGCAGATCCAGGCGGTCGAGCAGGCGGCGATTCTTTTACCGCCGGCCACTGATACCGGCGCCAGTGCGCGGTGGCCGGCTGGTCTCGCTCGATCGGCCGGTGGATCGGCAGCTGAGCGGTGAAGCCGAGCCGGCACATCGCCTGTCACGCGGTCGTGGTCGCGACCCGGATAGGGAACATCGTCGCGCTCAACGCCACGATCCGGGCCAACGTCCAGCGCTGGTCCTCGCGGTAGCCGGAGGCGGCCGGGCTCAGCTCGAGCCGAGCCTTGAGCCGGGCCGGCTGCTCGTCGGACAGGTTCGGGTCCGGCCCGGCCGGGCCACGCGAGGCCAACGCCTGCGCACCGCCGGCGACCCAGGCTGGCCGCCAATGATCCGCCGACTTCGTCGACACCTTTAGCAGCCCGGCTGCCTCGACTGCCGACCTGCCCTGCCCAAACAGCGCTGCCGCCCGCTGCCGCACTTGTTTCCGACGTTCTCGCTCCGCCTGGTCAATGCCACCGCCGTCGCCGTATCGCCTGCGACCAGCAGACCCGACGATCGACCTCCAAGACGATCACCCGCAAGCGTCACAGTGGATCAGACACAGACCCCCCAAAAGGTGTATAGACCGTGTGCCCCCGAGCCGGCTGTGCGCAGCCTGAACTCTGCGCGCGGCTCAGGCCCAACTCTGCGCGGCCTGGATCGACCGAGCGCCGCTGGGGCGGCCGAGCACGGCCGAGCACGGCCGAGCACGACCGGGACGACCTGCTGGCAAGCACAACCCACTGGCCGGAACGACCCCTTGGCGCGGGCGACCCGCCGATTGGGGCGGGCCGCCGGGTCGGGGGCGGCCTGTCTTGCGGTTCGCATTGGCCGGAGGGCGCGTGACGGCCTCGGGGCGCCGGAGTGCTTGCGCTGCTTGGCGGGACGCCGTTGTTGCGGTTGGTTACGGCGACGACGCGTACATCTGAAAGCGTGAGCAGACCGCTCAGAACGGATAGGTCGCGGCCTGGCTGCGGACGGTGATCCAGCGGGTTTCGGTGAAGGCGTCGATGTTAGCGCCGGCGCCGCCGAAGCGGGAGCCGGTGCCGGAGGCGGCGAGGCCGCCGAAGGGTGCGTTGGCCTCGTCGTTGACCGTCTGGTCGTTGACGTGGACGATTCCGGTCGGGATGCGGTCGGCGAGGGCGACGCCGCGCATCGCGTCCTGGGTGACGATGCCCAGGGAGAGGCCGTATTCGCTGGCCGTGGCCAGGGCGACCGCCTCGTCGAGGCTGCTGAACCGGGCGACCGGGGCGACCGGGCCGAAGATCTCGTGGGCGAAGGCCGGGGTGTCGGCGGTCGTGTCGGCGATGACTGTCGGTTGGTAGAAGAGGCGGTCGAACGAGCCGCCCGTGACGATGCGGCCGCCACCGGCCGTGACGAGGGCGTGTATCTTGTCGCGCTGGGTGGCGTCGATGACGGGACCGAGCGCTACCTCTTCGCGGGCCGGGTCACCGACCGGGAGCTTGGCCGCCTTGTCGGCGAGGCGCTGCACGAAGTCGTCGTAGATTCGCTCGTGCACCAGGTGCCGGCCGGTCGTCATGCAGATCTGGCCCTGGTGGAAGTAGCTGCCCCACGCGGCGAGCCCGACCGCCGCGTCGACGTCGGCGTCGTCGAGGACGATCATCGCCGAGTTTCCGCCGAGCTCGAGGTGGGCGCGCTTGAGGTGCTTCCCGGCCAGTTCGCCGACCCGCTGGCCGGCCCGGGTCGAGCCGGTGAACGAGATCACCCGCACCGCCGGGTGGGTGATCATCGCCTCGCCGACGTCGACGCCGCCGATCACCGTCTGTAGTAGACCGTCCGGGAGGCCGGCCTCCTGGAAGATCCGGGCCAGGATGAGACCGCCGGTCACGGCCGTGCGGGGGTCGGGCTTGAGGAGTACGGCGTTGCCGAGCGCGAGCGCGGGCGCAACCGACCGGATGCCCAGGATGATCGGCACGTTGAACGGGGAAATCACGCCCACGACGCCGGCCGGGTAACGCCGGGTCATCGACAGGCGTGGTTCTTCGCTCGGCACCAGCGAACCGTAGGGGCGGCTCGGCAGCGACGCGGCCTCGTAGCATTCCTGCTCGGCGACGTGCACCGCGAACCCGGCCATTCCGGGCACCGCGCCGACCTCGCGCACGTTCCACCAGGTGATCTCCTCGGCGTGCTCGGTCCACAGCGCGGCGGCCCGGCGAAGAACGGCGGCCCGCTGGGTGTGCGGCGTCGCGGCCCACTCACGCTGGGCGTTCGCTGCCGTACGGGCGGCCCGCGCGACATCGTCCGGCGTGGCCAGGGTGATCCGTCCGAGGGCCTCACCGGTGGCCGGCTCGACCACGTCGGAGCGTGAACCGGTGCCTGGGCCCCAGGCGCCGTCGGAGTAGATCAGGTCGTTCCATCGGGACTCGTCGAGCAGCGCCATCGGAGGCCTCCGTCCTTGTCGTGGCCCGAAACTAGGCCTCGGCCTCCGACTGGACAACAGCGTGTTTCAGCTGTTCGAACGGCGGTATCCCAGCTGGGTCGAAATGTCCTCGGCGGTGCGGCGGAGCGGGCGCTCGAGGCGGCTCACCACCGACTCGACCGACATCGTCCAGGTCGTCAGCTGGACGGCGACGTTGATCGCGGCGACCACGTGGCCCTCACGGTCGCGGATCGGGGCGGCGATCGAGCGGAGCCCGGGTGCGAGCTCCTCGTCGTTGACCGCGATGCCGGCCTGCCGCACCTTGGCCAGGGCGGAGACGAGCTGCTCGCGTACGGTAATGGTCTTGGGGCCTCGCCGCGCGAGGTCCATCCGGTCGAGCAGGGGCCGCAGGGCGATGGGGTCGCGGTACGCGAGCAGCACCTTGCCCATCGACGTGCAGTAGGCCGGCAGCCGCGACCCGACGTGCAGGTTGAGGTCGACCACCAGCCCGGCCGTGCGCCGGCTGCGGCGCCGTTCGACGTAGACGATGTCGGTTCCGTCGAGCACCGCCATGCTGGCCGCGCAGCCGGTCTCGTCGGAGAGCGTCTGCAGGTGCCCGGCCGCCACCCCGGTGAGCTCGAGCGAGCCGATCGCGGCGAATCCGAGATCGGCGACCTTGGGGCCGAGCGAGTATTTCCGGGTGTCCGGATCCTGTTGCAGGAAGCCGAGTTTCGTCATCGTCGCGACGTACCGATGGGTGGTGCTGCGGTTGAGCCCGACCGCCCGCGACAGGTCCGCGATGCCGATCACCGGGCCGCGGGTGGCGAACTCCGACAGGATGCTCAGCCCCCGCTCGAGGGACTGCGAGAACGACGCGCCCGATGGCTCGGTCATGGCGTTGCACTGTATCAGTGGGTGTTCCGGCTAGCGGAACATCGGTTAGGCTGCCGCGGTGACGCAGAAGGCCGACCTGTTCATCGATGGGTCGTGGGTGCCCGCCGTGAGCGGGCGGCGCTTCGACGACTTCGACCCGTGGGACCGGTCGGTGTTCGCCTCGGTGGCGTCGGGCGATGCCGAGGACGCGCGGCGGGCGGTCGAGGCGGCCCACGCGGCCTTTCCCGCGTGGTCTGGGTGGTCGCCCTCGGCCCGTCAGCAGATCTTTCTGCGGGCCGCTTCGCTTCTGTCGTCGAGGGCCGCCGCGGTCATTTCGCTGCTCGCCTCGGAGACCGGCTGCGGCCTGGTCTTCGCGCGAATGCAGATTGAATTCTGCCTCTCCCTGCTGCGGCAGGCGGCGGCTCTTCCGTACGCTTCGCCGGGCCATCTCGTTCCCTCGGATGTCCCGGGCACGCGGGCGATGGCGGTTCGGCGGCCGGTCGGCGTGGTGGCCGCGATCGCGCCGTGGAATGCGGCACTGGTTCTGGCCGGGCGCGCGATTGTCGGGCCGCTTGCCCTGGGCAACACGGTTGTTCTGAAGCCGTCCGAGGAGTCGCCGCTGACCGGGGGGACGTTCTGGGCGTCGCTGCTGGCCGAAGCCGGGCTACCTGCGGGCGTGTTGAACGTGGTCACCCACGCGTCCGGGGACGCCTCGATGATCGCGTCGGAGCTGGTGTCCCATCCGCTGGTGCGGCGGGTGAGTTTCACCGGGTCGACGGGGACCGGTCGCCGGCTGGCCGAACTGGCGGCGCGGCATTTGAAGCGGTCGGTTCTGCAGTTGAGCGGTTCCAATCCGCTGCTCGTATTGTCGGACGCGTCGTTGCCGCTCGCCATCGACGCCGCCACCTATGGCGCTTTCGTGCACCAGGGCGAGGTGTGCGTGTGCGTCCGGCGGATCATCGTGGACCGGGCGGTCGCTCCCGCGTTCATTTCCGGATTTGTCGAGCGGGTCGCGGCCTTGCCGGTCGGCGACCCGCGCGACCCTGCCACTGTGGTTGGGCCGTTGATCAACGAGTGGGCGCACGCGCTGATCTCGCGGCGGGTGGCCGAGGCGGTGTCGCTCGGTGCCACGGTGCTGACCGGCGGCTCGGCGGTCGGGCCGTGCTACCGGCCGACCGTGCTCACCGGCGTGCCGGCGGCGGCCGAGATCGCGTTCGAGGAGACATTCGGGCCGGTCGCGCTGATCGAGGTCGTCGACGGGCCGGACGCGGCGGTCGAGCGGGCCAACGCCTCCCGGTTCGGGCTGACCGCCGGGATCATCTCGGACGACGTCTACCGCGGACTCGACCTGGCCCAGCGCCTGTCGGCCGGCATCGTGCACGTCAACGACCAGACGGTCAACGACGAGCCGCAGATGCCGTTCGGCGGGGTCAAGGACAGCGGATGGGGGCGGTTCGGGCTCGGGTTCACGGCCGAGGACTTCACCGACCAGCAGTGGATCACGCTGCGGGACGGGCCCCGGGCGTACCCGTTCTGAGCCTGGCCTCGCCGTAGACCCACGACCAGCCGGTGTCGTCGTCCTGGCGGGTGACGCAGGTCCAGCCCAGGCGGTCGAGGTCTCGTTCCAGCTTTCTTCGATCGATGAAATTCTTGACGATGCGGAAGCTGGTGCCGTCGGTGAGGCGGCGCTCGACCGTCTCGTTCCCGACATATTTTTCCTTGGCCGGCTTGTCTCTTTCCTTGGCCGGCTTGTCGTCTTCCTCGGCCGGCTCGTCGACGAACAGAACTCTCGCGCTCCAGCCGGCCAGCCGTCCCCAGAACTCGTCGAATCTTCTTTCCGGCACATGCGACAGCCAGGCCGAGAAGAAGATCGTGTCGAACCGGGTCTCCGGGTGCCAGTCGAAGATGTCGGCGCGCTCGAAGGTGACGTTGGCGGCTTCTGTCCGACGACGCGCGATCTGCAGCGCCTCGGGCGCCGCGTCGACAGCCAGGACCTCGTCGGCATGCGCGGCCAGAGTTTCGGTCCACATGCCGGTGCCGCAGGCGATCTCGAGGACCCGGCCCTCCGGCCGCATTTCTTCCGTCAGCCGGGCGATCCGCCGCCGGGCGGCGCCGAGGTCACCGTACGAGGTGGCGTCGTACTCAGGCGCCCGGCGGCGGTAATAGGCGACCTGCTCGGCGAGCTCCGGATCAGTCATCGTCGCGGAACGCGGCTTCGCGCGCCTGCCGGGACAGCGCCCGGTCGAGATAGGTGCTGGTGCCGAGGTCGCGCAGCTCGGTGGCGGCCTCGGCCAGCGCCCCGTAGGCGGCCCAGGCGAGGCTGCCGCCGGTCGACACCCGCCGCACGCCGGCCCCGGCGAGCTCGGACACGCTCGGGCCGTTCCGCAGCGCGAGCACGTTGACCGGCGCGGCGACCTCGCGGACCACCCGCGCGATGTCGCCGAGGTCGCTCAGCCCGGGCGCATAGAGGCAGGCGGCCCCGGCATCCCGGTAGGCGACCAGCCGCGCGACCGTGTCGTCCAGCCCGCCGGCGCCGTAGAGGTGATTCTCGGCCCGCCCGGTCAGCACCACCCCGTGCCGGTCACACTCGGCGGCGGCCGCGGCGATCCGCTCGGCGGCGACGTCGACCGGATAGATGCTCTGCGAATCCGGGTCGTAGTCCTCGATCGACACCCCGGCGGCCCCGGCCTCGATCAGCATCCGCACCGTCGCGGCGACCCCGGCGGTGCCGGTGGCGTAGCCCCGCTCGGCGTCGACGGAGACCGGGATGCGCACGGCCGCGGTCAGGGTCGCCACGTGCGCCACCAGCTCGTCGCGGGTCACATGCTGATCGCCGCGGCCGAGCGAGGCGGCGAACCCGGAGCTCGTGGTCGCCAGCGCCGCGAACCCGAGGTGCTCCAGCACCCGCGCCGACGGAACATCCCACGGATTCGGGATCACAAAGGTGCCGGATTCATGCAGCTTACGGAAGGCTTCGCTCACCACAAGAGCCTAGCTTTCACCGGTCGACGACGCCGCTGGAGCTGCACTACGACCTCACCTACGTGATCGCCTTCGCGATCGCGCCCGAACAACTCGCCCATCAGATGAGCGAAGGACATGCGGCCCGGCGATCGGCGCCTGTGATGATCGGCATCGTCATCCTGGCATTCGGCCTGCCCGTCAGCTTCACGGCCGCCGCGGACAGCGCTGTGGCTCCGTCGTGGCGCAGACCGGATGGGCCCTGTCAGCGGTTCTCCCGCTGCCGCTGATCGTCACGGTCGGCGCCCTGCCGGCCACATCGCCGAACGCTTCAGCCTTCTCACCCTGGTCACACTCGGCGAGGTCATCGCGATACGCACACCTGCCGATGTTCGGGGCGATCGCGGCCGTGCGCGCGGGCCTACGCGTAGCGGCAACTGCAGTCGAGGACGTCAACGTCTCCATGCTGCGCATAGCTCTGTGCCAGTGACCTTCGCCGTCCCTGTACGGGCCGGCAGCCCCACCGATTCCTTTCCCCGGCGCGGGCGGTCCGCATGACCGAGGGTCCTCGGCTTCCCTCCTCCAACCCGAGCCACCGGTCACAGCCGATGCCGACAAATCAAGGAGAGCCATGGCGACCGTGCCGTCCGACGACGAGTTCCGGACCTACAACCAGGGCGTCATCAGGGAATTCCGCGCCAGTCACGGCAAGGTCAGCCAACCGCCGTTCCCGATCCTGCTGCTGACCACGACCGGAGCGCGCACAGGACGGCAGACCACCGTGCCGCTCAGCTTCGCCGTCGACGACAAGGGCCGCGTCTTCGTGGTCGGCTCCAAGGCAGGCGCCCCCAAACACCCGGCCTGGTTCCACAACCTGCGAGCCAACCCAGGCGTGACGGTCGAACTCGGCGACAGCACCTATCAGGCCCGAGCCGTCGTGACGGCCGGCGAAGAGCGCGACGACCTCTACCGCCTGGTCTCCGACGGCAGCTCAGCCTACGAGCAGAACACCGACCGGCTGTTTCCGGTAATAATCCTCGAGGGCGTCCCCGCCCCGGCCTGACCACCGCTCGCCGAGGGGCCCCGTGCCGGGTGGACCCGCAGCACCGCCGGTTCGATGGGCGCGGCGGCGCCGGCCACGACGGCGAACGTCTGCGAGTTCACGACCGCCGGTGCGGCAGCGCCTCTCTCCGTCGCGGGGGTCCAGTCCTTTCGCTCGACGACAGCCAGCGAAGACACTCGCCGCTGTCGCCAAGACCACGCAGCACCGGCCAACGCCCTGGCGACACCGCTACACGCAAGGCGAGGAGGGTTGAAGTTCGATCAGAAACGCATATCGTCGGCCGGAAATTCGATGGCCCTTTCGTCGCATCGATTTGGCATGATCGACACGCCGGTGGGGCTGACAATTCCCGATCCGGATGCGGGAAAATAGCTTATGGGGCAGCTCGAGTTCTTTCCCCGGTCGCAAGTGGCGTTGTGGCGTGACCGGACTGCGGCGCGCAGTTATTCGCCCGAGGCTGAGCAGTTTCGCCGGGAGCATGAGCGGCATCGTGAATGGGGTTTGCGGCAGCGTCATGGCCGGCGGGCGATGAACCTGCGTCTGTACGGTGATGTGGTCGCGCCGGCCGACCGCACCAGCGCCGGCCGGTCAACGGCGCCGTCCGCCGCGGTAGCCGACGCCGAGCGGTTGCCGGTTCCAGCTTTGAGCGGGGACGTTTCGTGCGGTCGAGGGCTCACCTGCGGTGGTGATGGTGAGAGCGGCGTGATCGATCCGGCCGATGCCACCGCTCCCGCAGGAACCACCACATGCGCTGACGAGACCGCACCTGCCGATCAGGCCGCATCCGCGGGTCGGGCCGCATCCGCCGACCGGGCCGTCTGGGCTGTTCGGGCCGTATCCGCCGGTCGGGCTGCTTCGGCCGGTCAGGCCGCATCCGCTGACCAAAACGCATCCCTCGGTCAGGCTGCAGGTGCCGATCGGGCCGGATCCCCAGACCAGGACATGTCCGCCGGTCAAACCATGTCTGCTGGCCAGGCCACATCCACCGGCCAGATCGACCTGGCTGATCGGGTTGAACGCTGCGGGCGAGCAGACAGGGCAGTACCCAGCTGGGCCGGTCAAGGCAGCACGGTGAGCAGTTGCCGGCGGGCAGACTGCCCAACGCCTTGGATCAGGTCACTCCGCCGATCGGGTCGGCGCCGCCGCTCAGGTCAGGCACGTCCTCCCGGTCGGCCAAGCCGGCTCCGTCGGGCGATCCCGTCGGCGCCGACGGGAGAAAGGGCGCCACCGCCGGCCTCAGCGTGGCTGACCTCGGGAGCGTGGCTGACCCCGGGAGCGTGGCTGACCCCGGGAGCGTGGCCGACCCCAGGGAGCGTCGCCCACCCCGGCGCCATCGCCGGCCCCGCGACCACTGGTCGACCGGGATCGATCCCGGGGCCACCCGCAGCCGTGGTGGCGGGATGGACCGCGGTTCGCTTGTCGCCGGCGCGGGCCCGTCGCTCGACCAAGCCGCCACGGTTGCCGAATGCGTGGCATCGCGTCTCCGGAAGGGCCGAGACAATGGTCCGGGTGATTGCCGAGTCCTGCCCTCAAGGGCACCTATAGGCAGCCACCTGAGTTTCGGCCAGAAGTGGCACTGTGCGCCGTTTCGACATGGGGGCCGGCGTCGGCGGAGAGTGATTCGGGGGCCGGGCGGCATGGCGTCGCGGGCGGGAATGCGGAACTCGGCCGGCCAGAACACCGAATTCGGCGGAGCGTCTTGACGGCGTAGCGACCTCGGGCTCCCAGCCCGTAACCTCGCAGCTCCCGGCGGCGCGCTGGGCACGTGATGTGGCGGCCGCTGTCCTGCCGCCGGCCGTCGTGGATCGGCTCGGGCAGGTCAGGGGAGGCTCAACCAGCGCCGGTGGATCTGTTCGTAGCGGATTCGGTCTACGGCGGCCGGGTCGTCGAGGAGGGTTACGAGGCGGGCGCCGTTGGGGAGCGTACGGGTGCGGGCCGCGACCTCCGGCAGTGGCGGCGCCGGTGGGTGGATGTGCGGGCCCGCGTAGGTCAGCCAGCCGAGTTCGGCCGGCCAGTTGCCCGCCGTGGGGTGGGTCGCGTAGTGCAGGTCCCAGATCTGCTCCGATGACCACTCGTCCAGCACCCGGCCGAGGTGGGCGTCGAGGAACTGGGCCGCCTCGAGCCACAGGGCGGTCAGCGACGCGTGGGGGCCGAACGGGTACATCGACCACGACAGGTTGCCGTCCTTCAGGTGGACGAACACGTCGTCGTTGTTCTTTGTCCACCATTGGCTGGCCGCGCCCGCCGCCATCGCCGCCATGGCCGTGTCGAAGTCGCTGACCGTCGTGCGGGAACCCTCGTCGTCGATGATCGTGATCAGGCCGTCGGGGCGGCGGGGATTCAGGTCGCGCTGGGCCGCCAGCTGGTAGGTGCGGCGCAGCGCCGTCTCCGGGTCGACGCCCGGAAGGCCGAGCTCCCACCACCAGTCGGATCCCACTAGCTCACCTCGAAGCTGAGCTGGGCGCCCAGTTCGTGGAAGCCGAGCGCCCGGGCCACCCGCCGCGAGGCGAGAGGCCGGGCCCGCCATTGGGGAAACAGCCCGTTCGACAGCGCGTCGGCGACGGCGTGGCCGGCCACCGCGTGGGCCATGCCCCGGCCGCGCTGGGAGGGGGCGGTGAGCACGCTGAGGTGGGCGACGCCGGTGGGCCAGCGCCGATAGCCCGCGGCCGCGACCACCCGGCCGTCCTGCGCGAGCACGAACGCCGGCGACGTGATCTCGTCGAGCCCGCTCTCGCCCGCGTCGTCGGCCGATACCGAGGCGACAAGATCGGCCACCCCGGAGACGGGCACGACCGAGGCGACGGGTCCGGCGGCCGGTCCGGACGCGGGCGCGACCGAGGCGGGCGCGACCGAAGCCGGTGCGACCGAGGCCGGCGCGGACGGGGGAGTGAAGTCGGCCGGGTCGAGGTAGGCGAGTGCGGCCGGACCCAGGAACGACCGGGCCGGCAGCGCGGCCCGCACCTGGTGCGCGTCGGTCATGCCGGTGGTGGGCAGATCCGCCAGGGCGGCCTCGACCACCGGTTTCAGCGCCGCGGTGGGTACGGTCGCGATCGCGGACGGGCCGAGCGTGACCACGCCGCACCAGCCGGGCGGGCACAGCTGTGACGAGGGGGAGACGACCACGGTGACGCCGCTGGGCGGGAACGCGACCGGGACGTCGGCGAGCGCGCACCACAGCAGCCGGGCGGGATCAAGAGTCATGGGCGTGGACGGCGAGGGTCGCATGGCGGGGGGACCGGATCCGATCGGGGTGGAATTGGCTTTCGAGAAGCGTGGCGAGGTCCGTGCGTACGGTCAAAGGGATTTGGGGGTGCCGTGGAGCCACGCGGGGCGAGGAAGTAAGCCGGCGCAACCACTCCGTCCACATACTGGACCAGAGCCCGGATCCGCCCGGGTGTGCGGCGCGACACATCGGCCGGCGCGATCTCGTCCCGGCTGAGCGCCGGCCGCCCGCCTGAGCAGCGCCGGGCCCCGCGACGGGCGGACACGGCGGCGGCTTCGTGAAAGTACGGTGAGAGCGCACCGGCTCACTCTCGGCCGTTGCGCGGAACTGTTGACCCCGTTATGTGCGACTGTCCTGAGAACGGGCTGAAGGCACCCCCGTCGAAACAGGCGCGCGGGATGCTCACAAACGGGGGACGTGTCTTCGCTCGTTCACGCCCTCGTGTGATCATGCTTCGACGCGCGGGCCGACCGCGCCGACGCTTGAGAGGGGAACCAGGTGAGCGTCGCCTCGCTGGTCTCGTCGGTACGGTCGCGGCTGCTGGGTTTCGTGGCCCGCCGCTACGCCGGTGGTTTGTCCGGAATGTCGTTCGGGGGCAGCCTGTCGATGCTGCCGGAAAGTGTGCTGTTCCCGCTGTTCCGGGACGGTCTCGATCCGACCGCCAAGGTGAACGACCTGCGGGAGCGGGAGCCGGTCAGCCGGCTGTCGCTGCCGTTCGGCATCCGGGCCTGGCTGGTCACCGGCTACGAGCCGGTCCGGGCGGTGCTCGGCAGCGTCGACGGTTTCAGCAACGACTTCGGCAAGCTGGCCGGCCGCATCGGCGTCGACGCCGGTGCGACCCCGGGCGGGCTCGGGTTCGCCGACCCCCCGATGCACACCCGGCTGCGGCGGCTGCTCACGCCGGAGTTCACGATGCGGCGGCTGGCCCGCCTGCAGCCGCGGATCACCGCGATCGTCAATGACCGGCTCGACGCCATGGAGGCCATGGACGGCCCGGTCGACCTGTGGCAGGAGTTCGCCCTGCCGATCCCGGCGCTGGCGATCTGCGAGCTGCTCGGCGTCCCCTATTCCGACCGCGACTACTTCCAGAAGCTCAGCACGTCCCGGTTCGACCTCGACGACGGGGCGCACGCGTCGCTCGACGCGATGACCGATTCCCTCGACTATCTGGGCGGGTTGATCACCAAGGAGCGCAAGGAGCCGGGGGACGGGCTGATCGGCTCGATCATCCGGGCCGAGGGCGACAGCATCGACGACCGGGAGCTGGCCGGGCTGGCCGACGGCGTGCTGACCGGCGGGCTCGAGACCAGTGCCAGCATGCTCGCGCTGGGCGCCCTGGTGCTGATGAACCAGCCCCACCTGGCCGATCCGCTGCGGGCCGGGGAGCCGGCCGACGACCTGGTCGAGGAGCTGCTGCGCTACCTGACGGTGGTGCAAGTGGCGTTCCCCCGGTTCGCGGTGCGCGACCTCGAGGTGGCCGGGGTGGCGATCAAGTCGGGCGACGTGGTGATGTGCTCGCTCAGTGCCGCCGACCGGGACAGCGTGCTCGGCCCGGGCATGGACGAGATCGACGCCGGCCGCGAGACGAGCAGGTCGCACCTGGCGTTCGGGCACGGGTTCCACCGCTGTGTCGGCGCGGAGCTGGCCCGGATGGAGTTGCGGATCGCCTACCCGGCCCTGGTCAAGCGCTTCCCGAGGATGAATTTGGCGACCGATCCGGCGAAACTGGCGATGCGGCGGGCCTCGATCGTGTTCGGCCTGGAAGGTTTACCCGTGCTTCTAAAGTGACTCGTTGCAGTGTCCTGGCGGTTGGTGACGGACCACCCGCGTACGAAAAAGAAGCGTGACCGACGCGGAAAGAAGTGCCCATGGCTGTGCCGTCCCTGACCTACCCGGAAGCGATCTTCATCGGTCTGTTGCAGGGAGTGACCGAACTCTTCCCGGTGTCGAGCCTCGGTCACAGTGTGTTGATCCCGGCGATCATCGGCGGGAGCTGGGCCCGTGATCTCAGCATGACCGCCGACGAGTCGCCTTACCTGGCGTTCGTCGTGGCCGTGCACGTGGCGACGGCGGTCGCGCTGGTGATCTTCTTCCGCAACGACTGGATACGCATCGTCAAGGGCTTGTTCAGCTCGCTGCGTGACCGTTCGATCTCGACGCCCGACCAGCGGCTGGCCTGGCTGCTGATCGCGGCGACGATTCCGGTCGGCCTGGCCGGGGTGCTGCTCGATCATGCGCTGCGGGCGGCGCTCGGCAAGCCGGGCCCGGCCGCGGTGTTCCTGATCCTGAACGGCATCATGCTGGCCACCGTCGAGCGGATCAAGAAGAGGTCGGAGGTCCACGCCGAGGTGCCGGTGATCGCCGAGGCCCCGGACGGCGGCCGCGTCTACATGTCGGCGGCGGCCCGCGGGGGAGTGTCGGCCTCGCACGGCGGCGACGTCGAGTCGGACAACCGGCTGGCCGGGCAGAGCTGGGGCCAGGCGATCCTGATCGGCGCGGCGCAGATCCTGGCGCTGTTCCCGGGCATCAGCCGCTCCGGCGCGACGATCGGCACCGGCCTGCTGAAGGGCCTGTCCCACGAGGACGCGGCGCGGTTCGCGTTTCTCCTGGCCACCCCGGTGATCCTGGCGGCCGGCGTGCTGAAGCTGCCCTCGCTGGCCGGGCCCGAGGGCCACGGCATCCTCGGGCCGGTCCTCGCCGGCAGCGTCGTCGCGGCGATCGCGGCCTACGTCTCGCTGCGCTTCCTGACCAGATACTTCGAGACCCGGACCCTCAACCCCTTCGCGATCTACTGCGTGGTCGCCGGGGTTGCCGCGCTCCTCTGGACCGCGGTCAATTGATTCCGGTACGCGGCGGCGACTGCCCCAACCGCACGGCGGCAGTCCCCGCCTTTTCAATTCTTGAACGCGACCCCGCCGTACATCGCCACATCCTTGTCGGCGGTCTCCGCGTCCTCGCCCTCGGGCCGCCACTGATGCACGAAGACGACGCCCGGGTCGACCGTCGGCAGGCCGCCGAACAGTGACGTGACCTCGTCCCGCGACCGCGGATGCACCGGCACCCCGCTGCGGTTGTAGGTCTGCACGGTGTGGTCGCCGCCCTGCTGATCGTTCTCGGTCGTCACGGCTGCGATCGCCAGCCCGCTGCCCGGCGCCAGCGGGGCCATGATCCGCGAGACGATGTCGCGGGCGATCTCGTCGTCGACGATGTGCTGCAGCACCGCGATCAGCGTGACCGCCACCGGCCGCGACAGGTCGAAGCCGTCCTTGACCGGCGGGGCGGCGAAGATCGCCTCGGGCTCGCGCAGGTCGGCGTCGAGGTAGGAGACCGTGCCGGTGCCGACCGGGATGAGCAGCGCGCGGGCGTGCACGAGCACCAGCGGGTCGTTGTCGACATAGACCACCTTGGCGTCGGGAGCCTCGCCCTGCACCACCTCGTGGAGGTTGGGGTGCGTCGGCAGCCCGGTGCCGACGTCGAGGAACTGCCGGATGCCCTTCCGGGCCAGAAATCGTGCCGCCTTGACCATGAACCGGCGGTTGGCCCGCATCGAGGCCCGCAGCGACGGCATGCCCTCGAGCATCTTCTCGGCGGCCACCCGGTCGGCCTCGAAATTGTCCTTACCGCCCAGCACGTAGTCGTAGATGCGGGCGGAGTGCGGGACGTCCGGGCGGAGCTCAGGCGGCGTCATCGGGCTCTCCTCATCATGAAGCTCCCCACCATCGCAGATGCGGACGCCGATGAGCCAGCACCCGACCGGGCGAGAACCCTCCCGGTTGGACACTTCGTCCGACTGGTGCATCCTAGAGCTTCAATCGCTGGGCGGCGGGGATCGGGGTGCAACGGTGACGGACTCCTACGACTGGGTGCCGGAAGGGGTCGACGTCACGGTCCCCGACGCTTCCCGGGTCTACGACTACGCCCTCGGCGGCCTGCACAACTTCGAGGTCGACCGCGAGTTCTGGAACCGCACCGAGACCGCGTTCCCGGGGGCCGGCCTGGTCGCCCGGGCCAACCGCGCCTTCCTCGGCCGGGCCGTCCGCTGGCTCTCGGCCCGCGGCGTGCGCCAGTTCCTCGACATCGGCTCCGGCATCCCGACCCTCGGCAACGTGCACGAGGTGGCCCAGGAGGCCAGCCCCGACGCCCGCGTCGTCTACGTCGACATCGACCCGATCGCGGTCGAGCAGAGCCGCAGCCTGCTGGCCGGCAACTCGTACGCCCGGGTGATCCAGGGCGACCTGCGCGACCCGGAGAGCATCCTCACCCACCCCGAGGTGCTCGAGCTGCTCGACTTCTCGCGGCCGGTCGCCGTGCTGACCGTCGCGGTGCTGCACTTCGTGCCCGACTCGGCCGGCCCGCGCGCGATCGTCGAACGGCTCGGCAAGGCCCTGGCGCCCGGCGGCTACCTCGTGCTGTCGCACATCGGCCCCGACGACTCCCCGGCCGGCCGGGCCGCCCAGGAGACCGTCCGCCGGCTGTACGAGGGGACGCCGACCCCGCTCGTGATCCGCGACCCGGACGAGATCGCCGAGATCGTCGGCGACGCCTTCGAGATCGTCGAGCCGGGCGTGGTCGCGGCGACCGACTGGCATCCCGACCCCGACGAGGCCGACGACCCACCGCAGCCCACGGCCCTGGTGGCGGTGGCCCGTAAGAGGTGACCCCACGATGAGCGACGAGGCTCTGGCCGCCCTGGCCGAACAGTGGCTGCGCGGCGTGGTCGAGGCCGGGTTCGTGCCCGGCGTACGCGCCCGCGCCCGGGCGGCCCTGCGCGACCTGCTCGACGAGCTGGTGGCCGCGGTCCGCGCCGAGCCGTTCGACCCGGCGCCCGGCTACCGCATCGGGGTCGAGCTGGTCGACCTGCGGATGGCCGCCCCGGCGGTCGCCGGCGTGACCGTGCGCCTGTTCGCCGCCCGGCTGCCCGCCCTGGTCGACGGCCACCAGGACCGGGTCCTGCTGCTGCTCGACCGGCTGGTCACCGGCTTCACCACGGCCCAGCGCTCGGCCGCGGTCAGCGCCGCCGAACAGATGAACCGCTCGGAAAAGATCCACTGGCGGCGCGTGCAGACCGACCTCCAGCAGCGCCTGCAGGACGCCCTGCTCCACGAGGTGCAGACCGGGCTGCCCAACCGGCAGTTCCTGCGCAAGAACCTCGGCGAGCGCATCGCCGCCGCGGCCCCGGGCGACCGGCTCGGCGTCTGCCTGCTCAGTGTGGACGGTGTGGCCGAGCTGACCGACGCGCTCGGCCCCGACAACGGCGACCGCCTCCTGGCCGACGTCGCGGGCCGGTTGCGGCAGGTCGCCGCGGCCGGCGGCTACTTCCTGGCGCACCTCGGCGAAGAGGAGTTCGCCCTGGTGGTGACCGGCTCCAGCGGCCCCGACGAGGTGGCCAAGGCGGCGGCGTCGGCGCGGGTCGCGCTCAGCCCGGCCTTCCCGGTCGACGGCTACTCGTTCTCGGTCGGCGTGACCGCGGGCGTGGTGGAGAACCGGCTCGCCGGCACCCACCCCGACGGCTGGCTGCGCGACGCCCACCTCGCCCTGGCCTGGGCCCGGCACGACCGGCGCGAGCATGCCGTCTTCGAGGCCGTCCGCGCCGAGGCCGACCGCAGCCGCCACCGGCTGACCGCCGCGATGCCGGTCGCGCTGGCCAAGGGCGAGTTCGTGCCGCACTACCAGCCGCTCTACCGGCTCTCCGACCACACGGTCGTCGGCGTCGAAGCACTGGCGAGGTGGCAGCGCCCGGGCGGCCTGCCGGTGCTCAACCCGCAACAGTTCATCAGCCTCGCCGAGCGTACGGGCCTGATCCGGCCGTTAGGCCGCGCCCTGCTGGAGCAGGCCTGCCGGCAGGGCGCCGCCTGGCGCCGGCAGGGCCACGACCTGCTGGTCAGCGTCAACCTGTCGCCGCTGCAACTCGGCGAACCCGGGCTGGCCGCCGAGGTCGCCGACATCCTGCACCGCACCGGCCTGCCCGCCCACCGGCTCCAACTCGAGATCACCGAGAGCGCGGCGGCCGACGAACACCGCGACCGCCTGCGCGAACTGGCCGCGCTCGGCCTGCGCCTCGCGGTCGACGACTTCGGTACGGGGTACGCCAACCTGACCGTCCTCTCCCGCCTCCCGGTGACCGGCCTCAAGGTCGCCGGTGAGCTGGTCGCCGACCTGGACACCGCGTCGTCGGCCGCGTCCGACATCCTCCGCCACACCATCGGGCTCTGCCACGACCTGGGGATCGAGGTGACCGCCGAAGGCCTGGAGACCGAGTCGCGCGAGCGGCTGGTCAGTGAGCTCGGCTGCGACCTCGGCCAGGGCTACCTGTTCGCCCGCCCGGCCCCGCCCGCGGAGATCACCCTTTTGCTGGGGTAGTGCATCATCGTCCTACGTCCACCGACGAGAGGAACCCCCCGGTGCATGCCCAGGACTACGTGGCAGCGATCATCTTCGGCCTCGTGATCGGCGTGGTGGCCCGCCTCCTGCTGCCCGGCCGGCAGAACATCGGCCTGATCGTCACCGTGCTCATCGGCATGCTGGCCGCGGTCGCCGGCACCTGGGTCGCCGACCACTACGACATCCACAGCAGCCACCTGTTCACCGTGGCGAGCCACCGCTACGACTGGGCCGTCGTCGGCGTGCAGGTCGGCATCGCGATCGTCGGCGTGGCCCTCGCCGCCGTACTCGCCAGGGCCTTCTCCACCGACCGCGACCGATGACGGGCTAACCTGTCGTCGTGACCGTGGACAGTCGGCGCACGGACACCCGCGAGCGGGCCCTCGCCGTAGCGCTGGAGCTCTTCGCCCAACAGGGCTACACGGTCACGTCGCTGCGCGAAATCGCCGAGCGGCTCGGGGTGACCAAGGCCGCGCTCTACTTCCACTTCCGCACCAAGGAAGAAATCCTCACCGCGATCCTCCGCGGCTACCTCGACGGCATCGCGGCCCTGGTCGTGACGGCCGAGGCCTCACCCAGGTCCCCGGAGCGGCAGGAGCGCCTGCTGCGCGCGTTCGCCGCCCACCAGCAGCAGTGGGGCAGCGACCTGACACTGCTGGTCCGGCAGAACGCCACCGAGATCCACGGCCTGCCGATCGCCGCCGAGATCAAAGAGGTCATGCAGTCGATGATCGCGGTCCTGGCCCCACCCGGCGCGGACACGGCCCAGCGCTTGCGGGTACGCACGGCGCTGACCACGTTCCAGGTCGCCGCGCTGACCGCCATCCGCGACGAGGAGGGCAACGAGGCCGAACTCCGCGAGGCGGCCCTGGCCCTGGCCTTGGAAATCCTCCGCGGCGGGCCGGCCGTCAGCGCTCCGCCTGCGAGTCCACCAGCTGGATAGGCTCGCCCCACCGGTTCTCCGGGGGCGTCGCGGATTTCGGTGAACGACCCACTTGGCGTCCACAGGTTCTCCGCGGCGTCGCGAGCTGCCGGCCGCGGATTTCGGTGACCGACCTGCCTGGTCACCCAGACCCACGCCGGCGGCGCCACAGACTGATGGCGCCGATCCGAGAATTCGGACCGGCGCCATCACTGTCGTTGCGCTCTGAACACCCCGGACAGTGCTGGTTATCGGCGTCGGCGGTTTCCTCGGGGGCCGGCTCGG
>NZ_JBFBAD010000078.1:0-48052 GCF_040682075.1 Actinoplanes sp. NPDC051411
TGAAATCGGCGAACGTGTCACCGGAGCACGGCAGTTCATGAATGACATCCGCCGCCTCCCACAACCTCCAGCTCAACAAACCATCCAGCCCTGGGTGCCGGTGGGGCTTGGCGGTCACCTGTCGGGTTTGTGGTCTGGCTGCCGCGCTTCTGGTTGCGGGACATCTGGGTTCTCACCCGGGCGGGCCTGGGTGGTGGGTCATGCGGGCAGAGACCGTGCCGGTTGCGGTTGTCCCTCTGGGTGGGGGGCTGGGGTAGGCGGGCTTCCGGCGGGTTCGTGGGTTTCGCCAACCGCGCTGATTGGGGGAACGTCGACCGGGCGTCTGGGCTATGAGAGGCGAGGCAACCCGAATTCCGGCAACGGGCACAGCCCGAAACGGTGGCTACCGAGGTCGGCGACGTCGATCTGGTCGTGCCGGCGGGACCGGGCCGGATGACGATGCGCGACATCGGACCCTGGGCACCGAGTTGCCGTATCTGATCAACGCTGAGCCATTTTCATCCTGCGTAGCGGTTGGCTTCGACGTGGTGCAGCACGAGGATGGCCTGCACCATCGCGGTCGCGCGGCGCGGGCAGCAGCGCAGCTTGGCCAGGATTTTCCAGGTCTTGAGCGTGGCGATCGCGCGTTCACCGCGAGCGCGGATCTTCGCGTGCGCGCGATTCACGGCCTTCTGCCGGTGTGACAGCTTCGGCCGGTAGCGGCGCCGCTTGAACGGCGTGCGCACGCTACCGCGCGTGCCCTGATATCGCTTATCCGCCGAAGGTCATCACATCCGCGCTGGTCAGGGTGTCGATGATGCCGTGAGAGCGGGCGGTGCTCAGATCGTGGGTCGAACCTGGAGGGCTGGTGACGCCCACACGAGTCGACCGGCCGCATCGGCGATGACCTGCACGTTGACGCCGTGACGCTGGTGCTTGCCGGAGTAGTACGGCTTCGGATCGGTGACGCGGTCGATCGGGATCAGGGTGCCGTCCAGGATCGCGTAGGCCAGCAGCTGGATGCGCCGCATCGCGGTGTCAAGGTCATCGGTGGCGGCGCTGAGCAGCAGGATTGCTTCCTGCGCGTAGCGCCTGGCCGTAGTCACGCCGATCTCGAAGCCGGCGGCGAGGCGGGTGTAGGTGTCGCCGTTGCGCAGATGGGCCAGGGCGAGCAAGGCCTGTCGTCCTGGGTTCAGGCGCCGCCAGCGGGATCGGCGCTGCTGGCGGTGGGTGGAAAAGGCTCGCTGTGTTGGGTATCCACGCGGATGCGGCTGGTCGAGCTGGCGGCCGGGCCGCACTGGTCGCTTGAACCCGCCGCTGCTGGAGCCCGGCACCTACGCCATCGACGAGGCCGCGCACGGCCGTGACGCTTCCACCCTTCGACGGTCGTCCGAGAGGTAGGTGAGGAGCAGGTCGATCGCGCCGCCGATCCGTTTGCGCTCCTCGCCGACTGGGACAGCGCTGCGCCCGACACTCGACAACGCGGCTGGGGGACCAGGCCGATCCGGCCCCGGCCCGAACTCGTCGCCACCCGCTGGGGCGTCCGAGGCCTGAAAGAGGATCTTTTTCGGGACGATCCATCGGCCTGATCGGGCGCCCGCCGTCCCTGTGCCATAGACGCGGGCCGCTGTCGGCCTGATCCCGGCGCGACCGTACGCTTCTGCCTATGGCTGGATCACCCGCGAAGAGGTTCGCCGAGATCGGATCGGACAAGCCGCCGACCGGCCCGCGTGCCGGGATGGGCACGGCGATCGTTCTGGGTGGGAGCGTGGCGGGGATGCTCGCCGCGCGTGTGCTGGCCGATCACGCCGAGACGGTGGTGGTGATCGAGCGCGACGCCGTGACCGCGGGCGCCGACGAGCGCCGCGGTGTGCCGCAAGGCTTCCAGGTGCACGCGCTGCTGTCCGGCGGCAGCCGGCAACTCGAGCGCTTTTTCCCCGGGTTCATCGGGCGTGCGGTGACCGCCGGGGCGAGCCTGGTACCGCCGGACCAGCAGGCGATGTACACCGACGGCGTCCGCAAGGTTCTCGGGGCCGACATCAGCCTGCTGAGCGGGACCAGGCCCTTCCTGGAGGGCCGGATCCGCGCCGAGCTGCTGAAGCTGCCGAACGTCAAGGTCGTCACCGGTCAGGTCACCGGGCTCGAGATCGGCGAGACGGCGGTGACCGCCGTGCGCTACGAGTCGGACGGCGTCGCCGGGCGGGAGCCGGCCGATCTGGTGGTCGACGCCATGGGCCGGGCCAGCCGGCTGAGCGCCTGGCTGGAGTCGGCCGGCTGGGAACGGCCGCCGGTGGTGCGCGTGCCCACCGGGATCAACTACGCCACCGCGTTCTTCCGCCGTCCACCGGGCGAGCACCAATACGGGACCGCCCTGGCCATCCCGAGCAACCTGCTTCGCAAGGAGGTCGGCGGAGCCGTCTTCTCCGCCGTCGAGGGCGACCGGTGGATCGCGATGATGGGCGGGTACGGCGACCTCCGGCCGGGCAGCACGGCCGAGGACATGATCCGGCGATTCCGGACCGAGCTGCCCGAGCCGTTCGGACACGTCGCGGCCAACGAGATGGTCGGCGACGTGGCCACCTACCGGCAGGCGGACAGCCGCCGCCGCGATTTCTGGGCGTGCGAGCGCCTACCGGCCCGGCTGGCCGTGGTCGGGGACGCGGTGGCCTCGTTCAACCCGCTGTACGGCCAGGGCATGAGCTCGGCCGCCCTGCACGCGTCGGCGCTGTCGATGTTCCTGCGGTCGAGTCCCGACCTCGATGCCCCGGCCCGGGACTTCCTCGCCCTCCAGCGCGTGATCGTCGACGCCGCGTGGCAGATCTCGGCCTCGGAGGACCGCACCGGGCCCGAGGAGGGGGCCCGGACGCCGGTCGGCGACCGCTTGGCCCGCCGGATCGTCGACCTGATCATCCAGGCGTCGATCACCGACACCGCGGTGAACGCGGCCTTCCAGGAGGTGACGCAGATGCTGCGCCACCCGAGCACACTGGCCGGCCCGGGCGTGGTGTGGCGCGCGTGGCGGGCCCGGAAGAATCCGCTGCCGGCGCCGACGCCACCGCTGGGTTGAACACCATGACGGCGGTCGCTCAGGTGACCGCCGTCCGGTAGGTCCGGGGACGCGTCCAAGCCGGCCGCACGAGGATAGCCGGCTCGTCCCCGGGAAGGCCCACGCCGACGGCGGAGACCTGGTCGACTTCGTTCCCCGGAGGACGACCAAGGCGAGCGGGTGGTCGATCAGGTCGGCTTGCGGGTCGAGCAGGGATCGCCACCCGGCCGCGACGTGGACCGTCCGCGTCAGTACGTGGTCCGGGCGGCGTAGTTGAGGATGGCGTTGAACCGGGGCCCGTAGTAGCCGGCGTGGAGCAACCGGGAATGGGGCCCGGTCAGATCGGGTGGACCGAGGACATCGGTCAAAGTGGACAGTGGGCTGGGAAACGCCCGAGTGGCGGCCCGGCGATGGAGATCATCCAACCCGAACCGCCACGGGGGAGGGGGACCCGGGACGCGGGGCTCAGCTGGCGACCAGTCGGGCGCGGATCGCGCGTACGTCAGGAGCCGCAAGCGCGAGGCGCGCCGATGTGCCGAGCCGATCGAGGAGGTCGCGGAGCCGAACCCGTCACGACGGCTTGATCGGGGCGGTGCTCTCGCGGACGACCAGCTCGGTGGCCAGCTCGACCCGCGGCGTCTCGACCGTCTCGCCGCGGGACAGCCGCAGCACCGTGCGGGCGGCCAGCGCTCCCATGTCGGCCAGCGGCTGGCGGACCGTGGTCAGCGGCGGTGACGACCAGCGGGCCTCGGGCAGGTCGTCGAAGCCGACCACGCTCAGGTCGTCGGGCACCCGCAGGCCCCGCAGGCGGGCCGCCTCGTAGACGCCCAGCGCCATCTGGTCGCTCGACGCGAAGACGGCGGTCGGGCGGTCCTCCCGTTCGAGCATGCGGTCGGCGGCCGCGAAGCCGCCCTCGTGGCGGAAGTCGCCCGGCTCGATCAGGCGGCGGTCGACGCGGATGCCGGCCGACTCGAGCGCCGCCCGGTAGCCGTCGAGCCGCGCCCGGCTGCACAGCAGGTTTTTCGGGCCCTCGACGATGCCGATCCGGCGGTGGCCGAGCGAGATGAGGTGTTCGGTGGCGGTGCGGCCGCCCGACCAGTTCGTGGCGCCGATCGTCGGAACGTCGGCCGCCGCCCCGCCCGCCGGGTCGATAATGACCATCGGGACGTTGAGGCGGTGCAGCTCGGAGTGGACCGGGCCGGCGCCGTCGGAGATGACCAGGATGACGCCGTCGGAGGCGCGGGCCCGCAGATTCTGCAGCCACTGGCGGGTCGACGCGGTGCGGCGGTGCACGGCCGAGACCACCGTGCCGACGCCGGCCGCGTGGGTGACGTCCTCGACGCCGCGGATGAGCTCGACCGCCCACGGGCTGTCGAGGTCGTGGAAGACGAGGTCGATGAGACCGGCCCGCAGCGGCTGCCGAGAGTTACGGGGACGGTAGTCGTGCTCACGGAGAAGCATCTCGATTTTGTCGCGGGTCTCCGGGGAGACGTCGGTGCGCCCGTTGAGCACCCGTGACACGGTGGGAACCGAGACCCCGGCCGCTTCCGCGATTGTCGCGATGGTGACCCGTCGTCCGCCGGAGGCCATCCGCCACTCCCTGCCTAGGTTCCACGATCGTGCTTAAGTTCCGAGATGCGGGCTGAAACTTTCGAGCCTGGCTGACGAGTATGACACAAGTGTGGCGGAGTGGCGGCGCTCCGTAGGTCTGAGGTTGCGCCCTTCTGGGTACATCGATGAAATGCCCGCCCTCGTCGCCGCCCGCTACCGCCTCGGCGCTCCCGTCGGCCGCGGTGGCATGGGCCGCGTCTGGCGTGCCCATGATCAGGTACTCGACCGGGACGTCGCCGTCAAGGAGATCGTTCCACCGCCGGGGCTTTCGGATCCCGAGGCGGTCCACCGGCGTACCCTCCGGGAGGCCCGGGCGACCGCCCGGCTCAGCCACCCGGGGGTGGTTCGGGTCTTCGACGTGCTCGAGGTCGACGGCGGCACGTGGATCGTCATGGAATACGTGCCGTCGCGGTCGCTGCAGGAGGTGCTCCGGGCCGAGGGGCCGCTCCCGCCGCGCCGGGTCGCCAAGATCGGTCTCGACCTGCTCGACGCGCTCGTCGCGGCGAACCGGGCCGGCGTCGAACATCGCGACGTCAAACCGGCCAACGTCCTGATCGCCGACGACGGGCGCGTCATGCTGACCGACTTCGGCATCGCCGCGATCGCCGACGACCCGTCGAACAGCACGTCCGACGCGTTGATCGGCTCGCCCGAATACATGCCGCCGGAACGCACCAGGAGCGAACACCTCGGCCTGCCCTCCGACCTCTGGTCGCTCGGCGCCACCCTCTACGCCGCGGTCGAGGGCCAGTCACCCTTCCACCGGCCCACGGTCGCGGCGACACTCACGGCGATCACCGTCTCGCCGCCCGACCCGCCCCAGCAGGCAGGACCGCTGGCTCCGCTCCTGGAAAGCCTGCTGCAGAAGGACCCGGCCGACCGGCCTTCGGCCAAGGACGCGGCCCGGATGCTGCGTTCGGCCGCGAGCGGCGCCTACGGCCGGGCGTCAATTCCGCCTCCGGATGTACGCGACGGGACCGCGCCCGGCCCGGCTGCGCCCGTTCCCGGCCCGTCTACTCCCGGAGGGCCGCAGGAGAATCCCGGCCCGGCTGCTGTCGGAGGGCAGCCGGAGCACCCCGGCCCGGCTGCAGTCGGAGCGGAGCCGGAGCACCCCGGCCCGGCTCTTGCCGGAGGACAGTCGAAGGAAGCCGCTCAGCCGGCAGATCTTCCCGCAGCGGACGCCGAGCCGGCGGGGGCCGCCGCTCGGCCCGCGGCTGATGAGGGGCCAGCGCCGGCCGTTCTTCCCGCGGCTCGGCCCGACGCTCTTCCCGCGGCTCAGCCCGTGGATGCGGCTCAGCCCGTGGATGCGGCTCAGCCCGTGGATGCGGCTCCGCCCGTGGATGCGGCTCCGCGCGTGGATGACGTGGAGCCCGCAGGAACTGCCCGGCCCGTGGTCGACGTGGAGTCGGCGGCGGCTGCCCTACCTGCGGCCGACGCGGGGCCGGCCAGGGCCGGCCTTCCCCCGGCTTACGTGGAGCCGGCGAGGGCCGCCCTTCCCTTGGCCGACGAGGAACCGGCCCCGGACGTTCTTCCCGCCGAGGGTGGGGAGAAGGCGCCGTCCGCTCTCTCCACGGGCCGCCGGAAGTGGATGGCAATGGCCGTGATCGTCCTGTCGATTCTCCTGGTCGCGGCGGCGGCCCTCTGGATCGTCAACCTTCAGTCCGCTGGCCGTCCGGCCCGCCCCGAGGCGTCCCGCGCACCGACCGTTTCCCCGTCCGCGGCGGCTTCGGCCTCGTCCTCTCCCTCGTCCGCGCCGTCGAGCCCGTCGTCATCCACCCCGTCGTCGCCGCCGTCGTCCACCGGTTCCTCCGCCGGCTCGACTACAAGCCGCCCCGCCCTACCCGCCGGCTGGCACGACTACCACGACAAAACCGGCTTCCAGGTCTACGTCCCCAACGGCTGGAGCCGCTCGCAGAAGGGCACGATGGTCTACTTCCGGGGCGACGGCCGGGTGCTCGGCATCGACCAGAGCGACCAGCCCAAGTCCGACCCGCTCGCCGACTGGCGCGAGAAGTCGGCCTACCGCGTCTCGAACGGCGACTTCCCCGGCTACCATCTGATCCGCCTGGTCGCCGTCAACTACCTCAAGAAGTCGGCCGACTGGGAGTACACCTTCGACGGCAGCGGCGCCCGCCAGCACGTCGACAACCGCAACATCCTCGCCTCTTCCCACCAGGCGTACGCCATCTACTGGCAGACCGCCGACTCGGCATGGTCGGCGCACAAGGACGACCTGGCCCTGATCTACGCCAGCTTCCGCCCCAAGTGATCGTCATATGACAGATGCTGTGGCCCGCCCGGCCGCGCGATGATGCCGTCCATGACCACCGAACTCCCCGCCCCGGCGCGCGCGGCCCTCGACGCCGCCAACGCCGGCGACACCGACGCGTTCCTGGCCTGCTTCCCGGACGACGGCATGGTCGACGACTGGGGCCGCCACTTCCGCGGCCACGAGGCGATCCGCCGCTGGAGCGACCGCGAGTTCATCGGCGTCCACGTGTCGCTGGACATCACCGACGTGACGACCCATCACGCCCACGCCAACGAGGTCACGGTCACCGCGCAGGTCGGCGGCGACGGCTTCAACGGCCCGTCGCACTTCACCTTCCGCACCGAGGGCGACAAGGTCGAGCGCATGACCATCCGCGCCTGATCAGGAGTGGGCGCGCGGGAGCCTCCACCCATGCATCGACGTCAGCTGTTATCGGCTCGTGAGAGTGGCCGTGGAGCAGGCTTTTCCCACCACCTGGCGCCACCGCACCAGGCCCGTGGTGACGGCGCGCGCCGCCGCAGCACTCACCCTGGCCGTCGTCACCGCGTGCGCCCTCGCAGTCCACTTGGAAACCGTCTGCCGCTGGAAGTCGATCAGCCCCACGGTGTCGATCGCGGACGGGAACGGCTCGTCGGTTGAACAGCCGCACGGTGACGGACCGATAGTCGGCGAAGTTCGGCTCGACGAGCGGATGCCAGTTGATTTCGCGTCGGCGTAGACCGCGCGATCAACGACCGCGTCACCCGGCGAGGCGCGCGCCGCATGCTTCATCACCGGGATGGGCTTGGTCACCACGTCCTGGTGCGGATTGCCGGCCGGCGGACTCCCACTCTGCCCTCCGTCGATCAGTTCTTTCTTGTGCCCGGTCTCGCCCAGCGCCTGAGTCGGCAGCGGTCTGGCGCTGACGGTTCGGGCTACGGGCGGACCAGGTCGGTGGGGTCGATCGCGAAGGGGAACGGTGCGTCGGACTTCAGGATCTCGCCGTGGCTGGCGACCGCCTGCTCGGTGTAGCGGGCACCGTCGAGGCGGTAGAGCCGCAGGGTGATCGAGCGGTAGTCGACCATGTCGGGTTCGGCCAGGAGGTACCAGGGGATGCCGGCCGAGGCGTAGTCGCGAAGTTTTCGACCCGGTTGGATGGCGACAGGATCTCGCTGACCAGGAGAACGTCAGCGGCGTCGGCCAGGTTTCCGACGAAGTCCATCGTGCCGACGACAAGGTCGGGGATCACGATCTTCCGCGGGTTCAGGCGAACGTTGATGGCCTCCCAGTAGAGCAGGCCGGCTGCTTCGGCCGCGCGGTACAGAGCGACCATCATTCAGAAGTCGAGGAGGGTGGTGGTGCTGATGGTCAGGGGGAACGGCTGCTGGGCGGTCAGCGTCTGGCCGAACTGGGCCGTCGTGTGGCGGAGGTAGGCGGTGCCCTCGCGGTGCAGCAGGTGGAGGGTGACCGTGGTGTAGGTGGCGAAGTCGGGCTCGGCCAAGAGGTACCAGTTGATGCGGGCCTCGGCGTAGAACGGGGCCCGGGCGGCGGCGCTGATGCCCGGGGAGGCGACGTCGGCGACGAGGGTGGCCTCGGGGGCGCGGTTGATGGCGGTGACGCGGCCGAAGCGGCCGACCGCCACGTCGGGGGTGAGGATGAGGTTGGGGCTCAGCTGGAGGTTGGGGCCCTGGACGGTCTGCAGGCCGGTGCCGCGGGCCGCCGCCGAGAGCTGGTTGGCCAGGAGCCAGGCGATCTGGTTGTGGGCGTTGTTGGGGGACGGGTTGACCCACAGGCCGTGGTCGACGTGGAGGCCGCCGTCCCAGAGCTCGATGCGGTCCTTCGAGGCCTGGAGGACCTGGAAGGCGTCTTCGGTCCAGAACGAGGGGTGCGCCATGACTAGAGGGTCGCATGACTAGCTTACGGGGGTCAACGGGGGGATGACCGGGGCGGTGCCTGGGCGGCCACGGCCAGCAGGCCGGCGATCGCGGCGTGGTCGGTGCTGATCAGGCCGGTTGTGACGCGCAGATGGGGCGCTCCGGGGCCGACTGTGAAGGCGGCACCCGCGGCGGCCGCTATGCCGTTGGCGGCCAGGGTCAGCAGGGCGGCCTGTTCGTCGCGGACCGGGAGCCAGATGTTGAGGCCGTCGCCGGGCGGCAGGACGATCCCGTGGTCGTTCAGCGTGGCGAGAACCGTTGCGCGGCGGTGGGCGTACGCGTCTCGCGCATGCCGGACGGCCGCGACCGGGCCGGGGAGGGTGAGCAGCCGCAGGAGCAGGGTCTGCAGGAGGCGGCTCGTCCAGCCCTGGCCGAGCAGGCGCCGCTCCAGGATCGGGTCGAGCACCGTCGACGGGCCGCTCACCGCGGCCAGCCGCAGGTCGGGCCCGTGCGACTTGGAGAAGCTGCGGACGTGCAAGGTTCGGGACGGCAGGAGGCGGCCGAGTGACTCCAGGCCGGAGGAGGCCACGTCACCCGCGGAGTCGTCTTCCACGACGTACGCCCCGGAGCGCGCGAGCACCGCGGCGAGTGACCCGGCCCGGGAGCCGGACCACGACGCGCCGGTGGGGTTGAGGGCCCGGGGTTGCAGGAAGACGGCGGCCGGTCCCTCGGTGAGGGCCGACGCGAGCGAGGAGGGTACGGCGCCGCAGGCGTCGGTCTCGACCGGGACCACCCGGACGCCGAGCGCCTCCAGCAGGTCGAGCAGCGGCGGGAAGCAGGGGTTCTCGACGACCGCCCGGTCGCCGAGGCGGAGCAGGCCGGAGGCGATCTGGTCGATCGCGTCCATCGCCCCGTCGAAGATCGCCAGCCGCTCGGGCGGATGGGGCCAGGTCGTTCGGAGGAACGATTCCAGCTCGGGGAGGACCGGCTCGTCGAGGTAGCTGCTGGGCGACGGCGACGAGAGCGGAATGTCGGCGAAGAGCGGGAGGAGGGCGGGATCGGGTACGCCGGTCGAAAGGTCCAGCGGGAAGCCCGACCGGCCCCGCAGGGCGGCCCGGTAGCGGCCCGGCCCACCGGACCGGGAAGGCGCGACGATCGTGCCGCGACGTCCGTCGGTCTGGATGGTGCCGGCGCGGCGCAGAAGCTGCCAGGCTGCGCTGACCGTGGTCGGTGACAGCTGAAGGTAGGTCGCGACCTCGCGGATCGGCGGCAGGCGGACGCCCGGCGCGAGGGCGCCGTCGCCGACCGCTCGCCCGACGGCGTCGGCGAGACCCCGGGCGGTAGGGGAGCCCAGCCGATCGCGGAGGTCGGAAAGCATTTTTGTGACAGTACAGAGCGCCGATTGTGACGTCTACGGTTGTTACGTAGCCTCCGGGCATGGAGCGAATCGAACACTGGATCGGCGGCGTCCCGGCCGCCGGCACCTCGGGCCGGGTCGGCCCGGTCTTCAACCCGGCGACCGGCGAGCAGATCGCCGAGGTCGCCCTCGCGTCGGCGGCCGATGTCGCGCGGGCGGTAGAGAAAGCCGCCGAGGCGGCCAAGGGATGGCGCCGGGCGTCGCTGTCCAAGCGCTCGGCGGTCCTGTTCAAGTTCCGCGAGCTGCTGGCCGAGCGGGCCGGCGACCTCGCCGCGATCATCACGCGGGAGCACGGCAAGGTGCTCGCCGACGCGGCCGGCGAGATCGCCCGCGGCCTGGAGAACGCGGAGTTCGCCACCGGCATCCCGCACCTGATGAAGGGCTCGTTCTCCGAGCAGGCCTCGACCGGCGTCGACGTCTATTCGATCCGGCAGCCGCTCGGCGTGGTCGCCGGCATCACGCCGTTCAACTTCCCGGCCATGGTGCCGCTCTGGATGTGCGCGACGGCGATCGCGGCCGGCAACGCGTTCGTGCTCAAGCCGAGCGAGAAGGATCCGTCGGCGTCGCTGTTCCTGGCCGGGCTCTGGAAGGAGGCGGGCCTCCCGGAGGGCGTCTTCAGCGTCGTGCACGGCGACAAGGAGGCGGTCGACGCGATCCTGACCCACCCGGCGATCGCCGCGGTCAGCTTCGTCGGGTCGACGCCGATCGCGAAGTACATCTACGAGACCGGCACCGCGCACGGCAAGCGGGTGCAGGCGCTCGGCGGGGCCAAGAACCACATGGTCGTGCTGCCCGACGCCGACATCGAGTCGGCGGCCGACGCGGCGGTCAGCGCGGGCTACGGGTCGGCCGGCGAGCGCTGCATGGCGATCTCGATCGTGGTGGCGGTGGGCGAGGTGGCTGCACCGCTGGTCGACGCGATCGCCGCGCGGCTTCCGAAGCTCCGGATCGGCGACGGAACCGACCCGGCCTCGGAGATGGGGCCGTTGGTCACCGAGGCTCACCGGGACCGGGTCCTGTCCTATGTCGCGCGCGGTGAAGCGGAGGGCGCTGTGCTCGTCGCTGACGGCCGCGCCGCCGACCTGCCGAAGGACGGCTTCTTCCTCGGGGTCACCCTGCTCGACAACGTCACGCCGGAGATGGACGTCTACCGCGACGAGATCTTCGGGCCGGTCCTGGGCGTCGTCCGCGTCGACACGTATGCCGAGGCCGTGGCCCTGATCAACGACAACGAGTACGGCAACGGCACCGCGATCTTCACCCGGGACGGCGGAGCGGCCCGGCAGTTCCAGTTCGACGTCGACGCGGGCATGGTCGGGGTGAACGTGCCGATCCCGGTCCCGGTCGCCTACTACTCGTTCGGCGGCTGGAAGGCGTCGCTGTTCGGCGACACCCACATGTACGGCCCGGACGGCATCCACTTCTTCACCCGGACCAAGGTCGTGACCTCCCGCTGGCCCGACCCTGGAACGTCGTCCGTCGATCTGGGGTTTCCGCGCAACAGCTGAGGATTACGCGGCCGCAAGGGCCGCTTAACGCCGATTCCGTTTCGAATTTGGAAAATAGTTTCGGATTCCCTTGTCTTCAGTGGTTCGCATGTGACAGGGTCTCGTCCGTCGTCGTGTGGGGGCTGTCACAGACAGTCCTCTAACCGGAGGTCTATACGTGAGCACCTCGCTGCGGAACTTCGTCGCCGGGAAATACACCGACACCGAGGGCGGTCAGACGTCGCCGGTGATCGATCCCAGCACGGGGGAGGCGTACGCCGAGGCGCCGGTGTCATCGGCGCGCGACGTGGACGCGGCGATGGCCGCGGCCGAGGCGGGCTTCGAGGTGTGGCGTGACGCGACGCCGGCCGAGCGGCAGCGGGCGCTGCTGAGGATCGCGGACGCGGTCGAGGAGCGGGCCGAGGAGATCATCGCCGCCGAGTGCCGTAACACCGGCAAGCCGGTCGAGCCGACCCGGGCCGAGGAGATGGCCCCGCTCCTGGACGAGCTGCGGGTCTTCGCCGGTGCGGCGCGGATGCTCGAGGGCAGGTCGGCGGGCGAATACCTGCGCGACCACACGTCGTACGTGCGGCGCGAACCGATCGGCGTGTGCGCGCAGATCACCCCGTGGAACTACCCGATGGTGATGGCGGTGTGGAAGTTCGCACCCGCCGTCGCCGCCGGCAACTCGGTGGTGCTCAAGCCGTCCGACACCACCCCGGTCAGCACGCTGCTGCTGGCCGAGATCGCGGCCGAGTTCCTGCCGCCGGGCGTGCTCAACGTGGTCTGCGGTGACCGCGACACCGGCCGCGCGGTGGTGGCTCATCCGGCCCCGCAGCTGGTCTCGATCACCGGCTCGACGCGGGCCGGGATGGAGGTGGCGGTGGCGGCCGCCGCCGACCTGAAGCGGACGCATCTGGAGCTGGGCGGCAAGGCGCCGGTCGTGGTCTTCG
The DNA here is from genome assembly GCF_040682075.1 of Actinoplanes sp. NPDC051411. Taxonomy (NCBI): domain Bacteria; kingdom Bacillati; phylum Actinomycetota; class Actinomycetes; order Micromonosporales; family Micromonosporaceae; genus Actinoplanes; species Actinoplanes sp. NPDC051411. The sequence continues at coordinate 12,619 of NZ_JBFBAD010000078.1, forward strand.
ACGATGTCGACATCGAAGCGACCGCGGAAGCCATCGCCGGCGCCGGATATTTCAACGCCGGACAGGACTGCACCGCCGCGACACGAGTATTGGTGCAGGCGGGGATAGCGGACGACTTCACCGCCGCTCTGGCCGCAGCCGCTAAAGCGCTGAAAGTCGGACCCGACGGATATTTCGGTCCGGTCAACAATGCGGCCCAGCTCGCGCGAGTTCAGGGCTTCCTCGAGCGGACCCCGGACCACGCGTCGGTCGTCACCGGCGGCAACCGGATCGGCGAGCGCGGCTACTTCCTCGAGCCCACCGTCGTAGCCGGCTTGCGGCAGCGCGACGAGATGATCCAGGACGAGGTCTTCGGCCCCGTGATCACGGTCCAGAGGTTCGACGACGAGGCCCAGGCGGTCCGCTGGGCCAACGACGTCCGGTTCGGGCTGAGCGCCAGCGTCTGGACGCAGAACCACGGCCGCGCCATGCGGGTCTCCCGCCGCCTCGACTTCGGCGCGGTCTGGATCAATACGCACCTGCCGTTCGTGTCCGAGATGCCGCACGGCGGCTTCGGGCACTCCGGGCACGGCAAGGACCTGTCCATGTACGGGTTCGAGGAGTACACCCGGATCAAACACGTGATGAGTTACCTGGGCTGACCGGCCCAATAACGTTTCCCCGGCGCGAAGAGGTACCCGAAGATGACCACCCCCCAGCAGAGCGTTGCGAACACCCGGCCGCCGAGCGGCCGGACCGGCGAGCACCCGGCGATCCAGTTCGTCGGCGTCAACAAGGACTACTTCGCGCACGGCGAGTCGGTGGCCGCCGTGAAGACCACCGACCTCTCGATCGGCCAGGGGGAGTTCTTCTCGCTGCTCGGCCCGTCCGGCTGCGGCAAGACCACGACCATGCGCATGATCGCCGGGTTCGAGGAGCCGACCAACGGCAAGGTCCTGCTCGACGGCCGGGACGTCACCGGCGTCACGCCCAACAAGCGCGACATCAACATGGTGTTCCAGTCGTACGCGCTGTTCCCGCACCTCAACACGGTGCAGAACGTGTCGTTCGGGCTGGAGCGCAAGAAGGTCGCCAAGGACGAGATCCGCCGGCGGGTCGCCGAGATGCTCGAGATCGTCTCGCTGACCGGCATGGAGAAGCGCTCGCCGAGGGAGATGTCGGGCGGCCAGCAGCAGCGGGTCGCGCTCGCCCGGGCCCTGGTCAACCGGCCCCGCGCGCTGCTGCTCGACGAGCCGCTGGGCGCGCTCGACCTCAAGCTGCGCCAGCAGATGCAGGTCGAGTTGAAGCGCATCCAGCGCGAGGTCGGCATCACGTTCGTCTACGTCACCCACGACCAGGGTGAGGCACTGACCATGTCGGACCGGATCGCGGTCATGAACTCCGGCGTGATCGAGCAGCTGGGCTCGCCCCGGGAGATCTACGAGCGGCCGGCGACGCGCTTCGTGGCCGGCTTCATCGGCACGTCGAATCTGGTCGAGGGTCACGTAGAGCGAGTGGAGAACGGTTACGCCCTGTTGTCGTACACGGTGCAGGACCGGGTCATCGTGCCCGTCCCGGGCACCGTGCGGGCGGGGGACAAAGTCGAGGTCTCGATCCGTCCCGAAAAGATCGACATGCATCGGGGGGTACCGCCGACGTCGGCTACGGGCGGCAGTGTCCTGTCAGGAGTCGTTACCGAAGTGGTCTACCACGGAACGTCGACGAACTATACGGTGTCGACCGCGGCCGGAGCTGATTTCACGGTCTTCGACCAGAACGCCTCCAACGCCGAGGACCTCGCTGACCGCGGCGACCGTGTGCACCTGACCTGGGACCCCCAGCACTCATACCCGATCGGAGTCTGATGTCTGCGTCGAACTTTCCCGACCCGTCCTTGGTCCGCGGCCTCACCCAGAGCCGGTTCGGCCGACGGGACCTCCTGCGCGCCGGCGGCCTCGGGGCGCTCGGCATGACGCTCGCCGCGTGCGGCGTCAAGGGCAAGGGCAAGCCGTCCGCCTCCGTCGCCCCCGACGCCGTCGCCAAGTTCTGGGCCAACAAGACCAAGAACGGCCACGTCGACTTCGCCAACTGGCCGCTGTACATGGACCCGAAGCACCCCGAGCTGAAGAAGTTCACCAAGGAAACCGGCATCACGGTCAACTACCAAGAGGTCATCCAGGAGATGGGCCCCTGGTTCGCCAAGGTCCAGCCCCAGCTGTCGGCCGGCCAGTCGATCGGCTACGACCTCATGGTCATCACCAACAGCACCCAGTTCACCCAGTTCGTCGACTCCGGGTTCCTGGCTCCGCTCGACCACAGCAAGATGCCCAACTTCGCCAAGAACGCGGCACCCAAGTACAAGGCCGAGGCGTACGACAAGGGCAACGTCTACAGCGTTCCGTGGACGTCCGGCATCACCGGCATCGCGTACGACCCGAAGCACGTCGACGTACCGCCGACCAAGATCGCCGACCTCTGGAACACGAAGTACAAGGGCAAGGTCGGCATGATGTCCGACCCGCAGGAGCTCGGCAACTTCGGTCTGATGGCGCTCGGCATCAACCCCGACACGTCGACCGAGTCGGACTGGGAGAAGGCGGCCGACCACCTCAAGCAGCAGAAGGACGCCGGCATCGTCCGCAAGTACTACGACCAGGGCTACATCGACGCCCTGGGCCGCGGCGAGGTATGGATCACCCAGGCCTGGTCGGGTGACATCTTCCAGAAGAACCAGTCCGACGGCACGGACTTCAAGTTCGTGATCCCTCAGGACGGCGGCACCCTCTGGACCGACAACATGACGATTCCGATCACCGCCAAGAATCCGGTCGACGCCATCGAGCTGATGGACTTCTTCTACCGGCTCGACAACGCCACCTCACTCGCGGAGTACATCGACTACGTGGCGCCGGTGCCGGCGTCCAAGGAGCAGATGGTCAAGGACGCCGCGGCGGCCAAGGGCGACGACAAGAAGCTGCTTCAGGACCTTTCGACCAGCGAGGACGTCTTCCCGTCGGACGAGATCTACAAGCGTCTGCACTACTACGTGCAGTTCAAGAGCGTGACCGAGTCGCAGACGTTCAACAAGCTTTTCGAACCGATCGTGCTGGGCTGATATGAACACCTTGAAGAGGCGCCTCGCGCCGTACTTCCTCGTCCTGCCGGGCGGGCTCTGGCTGGTCCTTTTCTTCGCCGTCCCGATGATCGCCATGCTGTCGCTGTCGCTGCAGCAGGGCGACATCGTCACCGGATACACGCTGACCTGGCACTTCCAGACCTATCTCGACGCGATCGGGGACTACCACGTCCAGCTGGTCCGGTCGGTGATCTACGGCCTGATCAGCACGATCATCATGATCGTGCTGGCCTTCCCGATCGCGTACTGGATCGCCTTCCGCGGCGGCAAGAACAAGAACACCTACCTGTTCCTGCTGCTCCTGCCGTTCTTCGTCTCGTTCGTGCTGCGCACCATCTCGTGGGGCATGATCCTGACCGACAACGGGCCGCTGCTCGAGCCGCTCAAGAAGATCGGGCTGCTGCCGGACAGCTACCACCTGCTCGGCACGTCCACCGCGGTGATCGGCGGGCTGGTCTACAACTACCTGCCGTTCATGGTCCTGCCGATCTACGTGGCGGTCGAGCGGATCGACCCGCGCGTCGTCGAGGCGGCCCGCGACCTGTACGCCAATCCGGCGCTCGCGTTCCGCAAGGTGATCCTGCCGTTGTCGCTGCCCGGCGTCTTCGCCGGCGCGCTGATGACGTTCGTGCCCACCAGCACCGACTACGTCAACTCGAGCATTCTCGGCAGCTCGTCGACCACGATGATCGGCCAGGTCATCCAGGCGCAGTACCTCACCAACTCCGACTATCCGACCGCTTCGGCGCTGTCGTTCATCCTGATGGCGGTCATGCTGGTCGGCATCTTCATCTACGCCCGGGTGCTGGGCACCGAGGACGTGATGGAGGTGGCGGCGCGATGAGCCACGCGACCCTTACCCGGCCGGCGGCGCAGGCCGGGCCGGGCCCGGCCCGGAAGACGCGCCGGATCGGCGGCAACACGCTGCTGCACGGTTTCACCTGGCTGGTCATCGCCTGGCTGTTGCTGCCGATCTTCGTGATGATCGTGTTCGGGTTCAACGACCCGAAGGGCCGCTACAACCAGACCTGGGACGGCTTCACGTTCAAGTGGTACGGGAAGCTGTTCGAGATCTCGGAGCTGACCAGCGCGCTCATCACCTCGCTCGTGATCGCGGTGGTGGCCACCGTCGTGTCGACCGCACTGGGCACCGGCATCGGATATGCGCTCGGCCGCTACCGCTTCCGCGGTTCCGGCTCGCTCAACCTGATCATGTTCGCGACGATCTCCTCGCCCGAACTGGTCATGGGTGCCTCGCTGCTGTCACTGTTCGTGTCGCTCGGCGTCGGCCTGGGCGCGGTGACCATCACGATCGCGCACATCATGTTCTCGCTGTCGTTCGTCGCGATCGTCGTCCGGGCCCGGGTCCTGACGCTCGACCGCTCGATCGAGGAGGCGGCCGCCGACCTCGGCGCGACCCCGTGGACCACGTTCTGGAAGGTGACCTTCCCGATCATCCTTCCGGCCGTGTTCGCGGGCGTCCTGCTGGCGTTCGCGCTCTCGATCGACGACTTCGTGGTCACCAACTTCACGGCCGGCACCACGGTGACCTTCCCGCTGTGGATCTGGGGCAGCACCCGGGTCGGCCTGCCGCCCCAGGTGAACGTCATGGGCACCCTGATCTTCGCGTTCGGCGTCCTGGTGGCGCTGGCGATGACCCTCGGTTCCCGCCGCAAGTCGAAGCGGGCCTGATAACTCGTGCGGTCCCTGAAAGACGCGATACCCGAGCCGTACTGGCTCACCCAGGCGGGGGCCCCGGCCCCCGCCGCCCCGCTCGAAGGTGTCGAGACCGCCGATCTGGCGGTCGTCGGCGCCGGCTACAGCGGACTCTGGACGGCCCTGCTCGCCAAGGAACGCGACCCGCACCGCGACGTCGTGATCCTCGAGGCGGGCACGGCCGGCTGGGCCGCCTCCGGCCGCAACGGCGGCTTCTGCGCCGCCAGCATCACCCACGGGTTCGACAACGGGCTGACCCGCTTCCCCGACGAGATGGACACCCTGCTCAAGCTGGGCCGGGAGAACCTCGACGAGATCGAGGCGACGGTCGCCCGGCACGGCATCGACTGCGACTTCCGCCGCTCCGGCGAGCTGCACGTGGCGACCGAGGACTGGCAATGGCGCGACCTGGTCGCCTCGCACGCCGCCGAGGCGGCTCGCGGTCTCGACGTGGTCCTTCTCGACCAGGATTCCGTACGCGGTGAGGTCGCGTCCCCGACCTACAAGGGCGCGGTCTGGGACCGGGACGGCTGCGCCACCGTGGATCCGGCCCGTCTGGTGTGGGGGCTGCGCGCCGCGTGCCTTCGCCTCGGGGTCCGCATCTTCGAGAACACCCCGGTCGAGCGGATCACCGCGGCCCCGGGCGGCCTGTCGCTGCACACCTGGCGGGGCCGGGTCACCGCCGACCGGGTCGCGCTGGCCACCGGCGCCCACGGCCGCCTGCTCCGCCGGCTCCGGCAGTTCATCGTCCCGGTCTACGACTACGTGCTGATGACCGAGCCGCTGTCACCGTCGCAGATGGACGCCGTCGGCTGGCGCAACCGGCAGGGCATCGGCGACGCCGGCAACCAGTTCCACTACTACCGCCTGACCGCCGACAACCGCATCCTGTGGGGCGGCTACGACGCGGTCTACTACAACGGCGGCCGCATCCGGCCCGAGCAGCACCAGCGCGAGGCCACCTTCGAGGTGCTGGCCCGCCACTTCGCGGAGACGTTCCCGCAGCTCGAGGACGTGCGCTTCACCCACAAATGGGGCGGCGTGATCGACTGCTGCAGCCGGTTCAGCGCCTTCTTCGGCACCGCCCACGGCGGCCGCCTGTCCTACGCGGCCGGCTACACCGGGCTCGGCGTGGGCGCGACCCGCTTCGGCGCCAAGGTCATGCTCGACCTGCTGGGCGGCGAACGCACCGAGCTGACCGACCTGAAAATGGTGCGCCGCAAGCCGGTGCCGTTCCCACCCGAGCCGGTCCGCTCCGGCGTCATCCAGCTCACCCGCTGGTCGATCGCCCAGGCCGACCGGCACGAGGGCCGCCGCAACCTGTGGCTACGCACCCTAGACGCGGTCGGCCTCGGCTTCGACTCCTAGACGAGTCAGTCCTAACTGGTCACTGGCTGTGCGGGAGCGCGGTTGTGCCAGAACGCGGTGGTCGTGGCCGGGATCCGTTGGGCGATGTGGGCGCCGACGCCCTCGATGCTGCGCCCGCTGTGCAGTTGGAGGTCGAGGTGGCCTTTCAGCGTGTCGTCGGCCGACTCGATGAGTTGCCGGACGGGTTTGAGCAGGTGCTCTTCGGGGTGCGGGGTCTGGTTTCGGTGTGACGGTCTGAGTAGGCGGGTTCCGCGGTCGGTGAGCCGGCGGTCGAGTTCGGGCCGAAACGTCGCCTTTGTCGGCGATGATCAGTCACGGTCACGTGTGTACTCCTCAACTCAAAGGTTGATCACGTACACAAACCATCTGACACGCCCATCGACACACTTCATCTGTACACGTGTCCACAGCATCCGCTCGCTGGTCGCACGACTAGGGCGTGTATCGAAGTCGGTCGTGCCGGTTGGTGTTCACGGCGTGGCGGTGATCGATAAATAGCGAGGTCTCCGGTAGATGGCTTAGCGACCGAGCAAAACCGGAGACCACCGGAGACCTCGTGATCACCCTTGCGGTGACGGGGCGGCATGTTCTGACCGACTCGGAGGGGGCGGCGTTGGAGCCGTTGCTGCCCGCCGGGCGTCGGTGGGGTCGTGCGCCGACCTGGACGAAACGGCAGCTGATCGATGGGCTCCGGTGGCGGATCGGGGTGGGAGCGCCCTGGCGTGACGTTCCTGAGGGGTATGGGTCGTGGGCGGCGGCGTATGCGTTGTTTCGGCGGTGGCAGCGCGACGGCACCTGGACGCGGATCCTGACCGCGTTGCAGGTCATTGCCGATAGGGCTGGCCGGATCGTGTGGGACGTGTCGGTCGGCTTGATGGCAGCGCGAGCGCATCAGTATGCCGCCGGTGCGTGTAAGAGGGGGGTCTTCAGGCGAACCGCCGGGCGGTGTGACGTGCGAGCCGGCCGAGCATGCCCTGGGCCGCTCGCGGGGCGGGTTTGACCACGAAACTGCACCTGGGCTGCGAGTAAGGCCAGAAGCCGTTGTCGATCGTGCTGACCGCCGGGCAGCGTGGCGACAGCCCTCAGTTCATCCCGGTCCTGCAGGGCATCCGCGTTCCGCGGCCCTGCGGCCGGCCGCGGGTGCGGCCGGAGGGGGTCCTGGCCGACAAGGCTTGCACCTCGCGCGGCGACCGCCGCTATCTGCGCCGTCGTGGGATCAGAGCGACCATCCCGAGCAAAGCCGACCAGGACGCCAACCGGCGCGAGCTCGGCTCGAAGGGCGGCCGACCACCCGCCTTCGACCCCGAGATCTACAAGCAGCGGCACGCGGTCGCGTGTGGCATCAACCGGCTCAAACGCCACCGCGCCGTCGCCAGGCGATACGTGAAACTCGCCGTCCGCTACGAAGCCACCGTAACCATCGCCGCGATCAACGAGTGGCTATGACTTTGATACGCGCCCTAGCCGCAGTCAGGACTTACTCGTCTAGCCGGCATCGCCGCTCGCTACAGGTCGACGCCGGTCAGGACCAGGAGGCGCGGCTCGGTGTAGTCGTCCATCGCACTGGCCACGCCCTCACGTCCGGACCCGCTCGCCTTCACCCCGCCGTACGGCATCTGATCGGCCCGGAAGCTGGGCACGTCGCCGATGATGACGCCGCCGACGCGCAAGCGTCGGTGCGCCTGGAAGGCGATATCGATGCGGCGGGTGAAGACACCCGCCTGCAGGCCGTACGCCGAGTCGTCGATCGCCGCCAGGCCGTCCTCGTCGGAGTCGACCGGGGTCAGCACCAGCACCGGCCCGAACACCTCCTCGGCGTGCACCTTGGCGTCGGCCGGCACATCGGTCAGCACGGTCGGCTCCACGGTCGTGCCCTGGCGGCCGCCGCCGGTGAGAACGCGACCGCCCTTGGCGACCGCCTCGCCGATCCACTGCTCGATGCGGGCCGCCGCGCGCTCGTCGATCACCGGGCCGACGTCCGTTCCCTCGTCGCGCGGATCGCCGGTGCGCAGGGCCGCGACGGTCGCGACGAGCTTCGGGGTGAACTCGGCGAGGTGGTCGCGGTGCACGAAGACGCGCTGCACCGCGATGCAGCTCTGGCCCGCCTGGTAGTTGCCGAACGTGGCGACCCGCTGGGCGGCCGTGTCCAGATCGTCCCAGTCGCGGCAGATCAGTACGGCCGCGTTGCCGCCCAGCTCCAGCGTCACGTGCTTGTGCGGCACGGCGGCCCGGATCCGCGCGCCGACCGGGCCCGAGCCGGTGAACGAGACCACCGGCAGCCGCGGGTCGGCGACCAGGTCGCCGGCGCGCTCGTTCGGGATCGGCAGCACCGAGAACATGCCGGCCGGCAGGTCGAGCCGGGACAGGATCTCGCCCAGCAGCAGCGCGGTCAGGGGAGTGGCCGGGGCCGGCTTGAGGACGATCGGGGCGCCCACCGCCAGCGCCGGGGCGACCTTGTGGGCGACCAGGTTGAGCGGGAAGTTGAACGGCGAGATGCCGAGAACCGGGCCGCGGGGCACCCGGCGTACGAGAGCGATGCGCCCGGCCGCCGCCGGGTCGGTGTCCAGGCGTTGCAGCTCCCCGGAGAATCTCCGGGCCTCCTCGGCCGCCCACCGGAACGTGGAGACGGCGCGCGCCACCTCGGCGCGGGCCCATTTCAGCGGCTTGCCGTTCTCGGCGGTGATCAGCGCGGCGATCTCCCCGGCCCGTCGCTGCAGGCGCGCGCTGACCTCGTCGAGCGCGGCCGCCCGGTCGGCGGCCGACAGCGCGGCGGCCGGTCCGGCGGCTGCGGCGGCCGCGGCGACCGCCTCCTCGACCTGCTCCGGAGTGGCCAGGCTGGTCTCGCCCACCACCTCCGTGTCGAAGGGGTGACGGACAGTCAGGACATCGGCGCTGGTGGCCGGGCGCCCGGCGACGTAGAAGAGGATCACGGCGGCAGCCTACTCTGGGGTAGGGCACGGAAATAGTTGCGAGACCTCTTGCGCACCACGGAATCAGTGGAAATGATCGGGTCTCAAAGGTGGAAGGAGTTGGGGATGCCGACATCGGCCGAACTGCACCAACGGCGGAGCGCGGCCGTCGCTCGCGGGGTCAGCAGCATGATCCCGTCGTACGTGAGCAGCGCGGGCGGCGGCACGATGACCGATGTGGACGGGCGCGAGTGGATCGACTTCGCGGCCGGCATCGCGGTGACCAGCGTGGGCAACTCGGCTCCGGCGGTCGTCTCCGCCGTCCAGGAGCAGGTGGAGAAATTCACCCACACCTGTTTCATGATCGCGCCGTACGAACAGTATGTGGCGGTCTGCGAGGAGCTCGCGGCGCTGACGCCGGGGACGTTCGAGAAGCGGTCGGCGCTGTTCAACTCCGGGGCCGAGGCGGTCGAGAACGCGGTGAAGATCGCGCGCCACGCGACCGGACGGCAGGCGGTGGTGGTGTTCGACCACGCCTACCACGGGCGGACCAACCTGACGATGGCGCTGACCGCCAAGGTCATGCCGTACAAGCAGGGGTTCGGGCCGTTCGCCGGCGAGATCTACCGGGTCCCGATGTCGTACCCGTTCCGCGACGGCGGCCTCGACGGCGCCACCGCGGCCGCCCAGGCCATCGGCCTGATCGAGAAGCAGGTCGGCGCGGCCGACCTGGCGGCCGTGCTGATCGAGCCGATCCAGGGTGAGGGCGGCTTCGTGGTGCCCGCGCCCGGATTCCTGGCCGAACTCGCCGCCTGGACGAAGTCGACCGGCGCCGTCTTCATCGCGGACGAGATCCAGACCGGGTTCTGCCGGACCGGGGCGTGGTTCGCCTCGTTCGACGAGGGCATCGAGCCCGACCTGATCACGACCGCCAAGGGAATCGCCGGCGGTCTGCCGCTGGCCGGCGTCACCGGACGCGCCGAGATCATGGACGCCGTGCACCCGGGCGGACTCGGCGGCACGTACGGGGGGAATCCCGTCGCCTGCGCGGCGGCCCTGGCCACCATCGGCATGATGCGCGAGCTCGACCTGGCGGCGGCCGCCCGGCGCATCGACTCCCTGGCCCGGCCCCGGCTGGAAGCGCTCGCGGCCAAACACCCGGTGATCGGCGAGGTCCGTGGCCGCGGCGCCATGCTCGCCCTCGAACTGGTCAAGCCGGGGGAGTCGGGCCCGTTCGGCCCGGCGCCCGACCCGGCCGCCGCCTCAGCGGTCGCCAAGGCGGCCCACGAGGCCGGGCTGCTGCTGCTCACCTGCGGCACCTGGAGCAACGTCATCCGGCTGCTGCCCCCGCTGATCATCGACGACGACGAGCTCGACCGCGGGCTTTCCCTGCTCGAGCAGGCTTTTCTTTAAAGAGGAGACACCCCTCGTGACCGACCTTCAGTCCCCCGACTTCGAAAAACTCTCCGGTGCCGCCCGCGACCACCTCTGGATGCACTTCACCCGGCTGTCGTCCTACCAGGACAACCCGGTACCCATGATCGTCCGCGGCGACGGCTGCTACGTCTGGGACAGCGCCGGGCGGCGCTACCTCGACGGTCTCTCCGCGCTCTTCGTCGTGCAGACCGGCCACGGCCGGCAGGAACTGGCCGAGGCGGCCGCCAAGCAGGCCGGCGAGCTGGCCTACTTCCCGCTCTGGTCGTACGCGCACCCGAAGGCGGTCGAGCTGGCCGAGCGGCTGGCCTCGCTCACCCCGGGCGACCTCAACCGGGTCTTCTTCACCACCGGTGGGTCGGAGGCGGTCGAGTCGGCGTGGAAGCTGGCCCGGTCGTACTTCAAGCACACCGGCAAGCCCATGAAGACCAAGGTGCTGTCGCGGTCGATCGCCTACCACGGCACGTCGATGGGCGCGCTGTCGATCACCGGCATCCCGGCGCTCAAGTCCGACTTCGAACCGCTGGTGCCGTCGACGTTCCGGGTGCCGAACACCAACTACTACCGGCGTCCCGACGAGTCGATGACCCCCTCGCAGTTCGGTCAGTGGGCCGCCGACCGTATCGAGGAGGCCATCGAGTTCGAGGGCCCGGAAACGGTGGCGGCGGTCTTCCTGGAGCCGGTGCAGAACTCGGGCGGCTGCTTCCCGCCGCCGCCCGGATACTTCCAGCGGGTACGCGAGATCTGCGACAAGTACGACGTGCTCATGGTGTCGGACGACGTGATCTGCGGGTTCGGCCGGCTCGGCGAGTACTTCGGCGGCCAGAAGTACGGGTACACGCCCGACATCATCACCGTCGCCAAGGGCCTGACCAGTGGTTACGTGCCGCTGGGCGCCATGATCGCGTCGGAGCGGCTGGCTTCACCCTTCCTGAAGGGACATAACTGGTTCGCGCACGGGATCACGTACGGCGGGCACCCGGTCGGGTCGGCGGTGGCGCTGGCCAACATCGACATCATGGAGCGGGAAAACCTGTTCTCGCACGTGCGGGAGAACTCGTCGCTCTTCCGTTCCTACCTGGAACGCCTCCTGGACCTGCCGATCGTCGGCGACGTGCGCGGTGACGGCTACTTCTTCGGGCTCGAACTGGTCAAGGACAAGGCGACCAAGGAGACGTTCGACGACGACGAGTCGGAGCGGCTGCTGCGCGGCTTCCTGTCGTCGGCGCTGTTCGAGGCCGGGCTGTACTGCCGGGCCGACGACCGGGGCGACCCGGTGATCCAGCTGGCGCCGCCGCTGATCGCGGGGGAGGCGCAGTTCGCGGAGATCGAGCAGATCCTGCGCTCGGTGCTGACCGAGGCGTCCAACCGCATCTGAGTCGTCCTTGACGTGGGCGGATCACCCTGGCGGGGGTGGTTCGCCCGCTTTGCGCTGGACACGCGGTGCTGCTTCCTGGCAAGTTCCTGAAAGGACCCTATGGTTCAGCTGGCGAGGGTGGGGCGTCGTCGCGTGTCGCGCCTGGCGTGTCTTTGATTTCGCTGTGGTTGATCTAAGTGCGGCCTGGCTTTCGGCTGTGCCCGCCCAAACGCGAAACTCTTCCTCAAATCCGACATTTCCGAAACGGTAGTGTTCCGTCCTGCAACACCGTTCGGATAAACGGAGGAAGACATGTCTGCTCGGCTTTCACTCGGCCGTACCCTCGCGGTCGCCGGTATCGTCACGGCCGTCGCCGTGCCGCTCACCGCCGGCTCGGCGTTCGCCGACACCAAACCGCACCACCCGTCGGCGCCGTCCCACAGGGTGAACCACCACCCGAAGCCGGCCCCGCACCACGACGTGGTCACCACGCTGCGCACCCGGGTCCGCAACGCCCAGGTCCGCATGTCGCCGACCACCGACCGCCACGGCCGCACCCTGTCGGTCCTGCGCACCCCCGGCTCCCGCGTCGCCGTGACCTGCTACACCCTCGGCGCCCGCGAGAACGGCAGCAACACCTGGTACCGCACGGTCGCCCCGGCCCGCGGCTACATCTCGTCGACCGAGGTGGCCCGTCCGGCGCGCCCGGTCGGCCGCTGCAAGTAACACGCACCACGAGCTCCCCCCCGCCGGCCCGGGCAGGTCTCCCTGCCCGGGCCTCGGCGTTTGCCCTGTTCGGGAGCGGCTCCGAGCTTAGGAACCGCCTCGTCCTCGGCGATCGCCGGAGCGCCGGGGCCAAGCGGCCGGCGGGCGCCCTACGACTCGCGGCCGCTCCGCTACTTTTCACCGACTCGGGCAAGGAGCCGTTCCCGGCCCTGCTCGCGTGGCGTGAACGGGGAGAGCGGCAGCCGCCCCCCGATCATCGCCGCGTTGAATTTGCCCCTACGGCCTGTCGATCGCCAGGAACCTGGTCACCCCGAAGCAGGACGGTCCCCAGCTACTCGCCGCCCGGCCGGGGCAGCTGATCGTCGCGGAGAAGGGCTACTTCCCAGCCGACCTCAATCGATGGCCGGCCGACCGCGGGATCCGGCTGCCGCGACCCGCTTACCGCAATCGGAGCCCGCACGCCGCGGATTCGCGGCTGGTTCCATGCCAGCGGACCAGCGCCTGTCCCACGAAACTTCGGCACCACACCAGTGCGCCGGCCGGCCCTGAAACGACGTCAGCCACCTCATGATCCTGGCCTGTCCGCAAGCGGCTCACATAAGACGGCATCTCGTTAGGGGTTGTTGCTGGTGAGTAGTCCGAGGGCTGCTGCGCGGCGGTAGCAGATGACAGCGCATGCGGCGACGGTGAAGGCGATGAAGTGGGAACTCTTGCGTTCGTAGCGTCGGGCCAGGCGTCGGAACCGGGTGATCCATTGCAGGCAGCGTTCGATGACGTAGCGATGTCTGCCGACACGGTTCGAGGATTCGATGCCTTTGCGGGCGATCCGGGCTTTGATCTCACGCCGGGCGAGCAGAGTCCGGCAGCTCTGGTAGTCATAGCCTTTGTCACCGTGCAGTTTCCTCGGCCGTTGACGGGGTCGCCCGATGGGTTGTTTCACCGGTCGGATGCCGTCGACCACGTCGTGGAGCACGGTGTTGTCGTTGACGTTGGCAGCCGACACCACGACGTGCAGCGGCAATCCCTGACGGTCGCTGATCGCGTGGATCTTGGAGCCGGGCTTCCCGGTCTACCGGGCTGGGCCTGGTCAGGTCCCCCTTCGACCGCCCGCACGTGCATCGCGTCCACGCTCGCGCGTTCCCAGTCGATGTGCCCGGCAGAACCGAGAATGTCGAGCACCGCGCCGTGCAAGGCGTCGAACACGCCGTGCTCGACCCATTCAGTGAACCGCCGGTGCGCCGACGGCGTCGAAATCCCGAACGAGGCGGCAGCGCGTCCCAGGCGCAGCCGCTGTGCAGCGCACGTACAGGATCGCTGCCAGCGCGGTCCGGTCATCGATACGTGGCCGGCCACCGCCCTGATGCCGTTTCGGGTGTTCGGGAATCAACGGCTCACTGAGCTGCCACAACGCATCCGGGCAGTATTTGACCACGTCATCCATGCCGATCTGACGAGTGACCTTGCGAACCAGGCATCTCTAACGAGATGCCGTCTAAGGGCGCCAGCACCCCGGACGCGCGGTGGGCGGCTCGCGGACTGCGCGAAGCGCGGCGTCCTCTCGCGAGACCTTGCGCCGAGTCCACTGGCGTCCCGGCGGATGGCCGGTGGAAGACAGACCTGACGGCTCGGGATGGACCAGGGGCCGGAGGAAAGGCCGCATCGGGGCCGGCGGATATTTGGCGCAGCGATCCCGGCCCGATGGGCTGGAGGAGATTTTTCGGGCCTACTTCAACTCGGCCGGCGACCAAATGGCCGGCGCGGAATGGGGGCGGGTCAGAGGAGGTCGCGGAGGTGGGCGAACGCCTTCGTAGCCGAGCCCGCCTGCTGGGCCTGGTCGGCCAGGGCGATTTCGGTCGCCCAGTCCGAGCCGCCCTTGCGCGCCAGCGCCCGTTCCTGAGCGGCGTCGCGCACGACCGACAGCACCGCGTCCTGGGCGGAGCGCGTCTTCAAGGCCGCTGAAGCCAGCCGCAGCGTTGCCGGCGAGACCCGGAGGGCGCCCGACGAATCCCAGTTGCGGGCGGCCAGGAGCGCGGCCACCGCCCCCGACGGGTGCGGTCCGGCGGCGGCCACCAGGCGGGCGCGGCCGGGGTCGGTGCTGAGGCCCCAACCGTACGGGTAGAGCGGCCGGTAGTGCGCGTCGCCCACGTTGATCGGCTCCTGGGCGGCCGACGCCGGCCACGTCACCGGCAGGCGGCCGGTGAACGGGGTGCGGCCGAACAGGACGTCGGCCACGCCCGCGCCTTCGGAGCCGGGCAGCCACGACGCGACCAGGGCGTCGACCGAGCCCAGCGACGGGATCACCTGGGGGCGGCCGGAGACGATCAGGACGACGCAGCGTGGCAGGGCCGAGCAGACCCGGGAGACGACGGCGCGGTCGGCCGGCTGCAGGGCGAGGGACTTGGGCTCGTTCTGCGGGGGTGCGCACCACGCGCAGCCGGGCGCGCCGACGTCGCCCAGGCCCTCCGCATAGGGGGTTTCGCCGACGACCACCACGCCGACGTCGGCGCCGGTGGTCGGGGCCGACGCGTCTGGGCTGAAGACCACGTGCGGGTCGGCCTGGCGGATGCCCTGCAGGATCGTCGTGCCGGGGATCGACGCGCCCGAGCGGCCCTGCCAGTCGAGGGTCCAGCCGCCGGCCTGGTTGCCGATGTCGTCGGCGTTGCGGCCGGCGACGTAGAGGTGGGTGGACGGGCGGAGCGGGAGCAGGCCGCCGGAGTTTTTCAGCAGGACCTGCGACTCGGCGACGGCCTGCCGGGCGAGGGCCCGGTGCGCCGGGTCGCCCACCGTGGCGGGCGACGCCGGGATGTACGGCTGTTCGAAGAGTCCGAGTTGGAACTTGGTCCGCAGGATGCGCCGCACCGCGTCGTCGATCCGGGTCATCGGCACCCGGCCGGCCGCGACCTCGGCGGTCAGCACCTGCTCGAACTGGGGAGCCGTGTTGGGTTCCATGAACATGTCGATGCCGGCGTTGACCCCGGCGTCGACCTGGGCGGGCGTGGGGGCCGCCGCGCCGGACGAGTCGGGCAGCTGGTGGATGCCCTCCCAGTCGCTGATCACGAAGCCCGGGAAGCCGATCCTGCCTTTGAGCGTGCCGGTGATCAGGTCGCGGTCGGCGTGCATCTTGACCGGGGTGCCGGTCAGATCGACGCTCGAGAACGACGGCATGACCGCTCCGACGTGGTGGTCGCGCACTGCGGTCACGTACGGCGCGAGGTCGATGCGGTCGAAGTCGGAGCGGCTGGTGACCGTGACGCCCTGATCGATGGTGTAGTCGCCGCCGCCGGTGCCGTAGCGCGTGTCGCCGTCGCCCGCGAAGTGCTTGACCGTGGCCAGCACCCCGCCGGCCCGCAGCCCGTCGATCGAGGTCTCCATGCGGGACACCAGACCCGGATCTTCGCCGAAGCTCTCGTAGGCCCGGCCCCACCGCTCGTCGCGGGCCACGCAGACGCAGGGCGCGAAGTCCCACGGGATGCCGGTCGCGCGCATCTCGTCGGCGGTCGCGCGGTAGGTGTCGAAGGTCAATGCCGGGTCGCGGGCGGCGCCGAGGCCGACGTTGTGGGGGAAGATGGTCGCGCCGAGCACGTTGCCGTGGCCGTGCACGGCGTCGATCCCGTAGAGCATGGGGATCTGCAGGGGCGTGCTCAACGCGTACCCCTGGAAGCTGTTGACCATCGAAGCCCAGGCGTCCGGGGTGTTCGGCGTCGGCGCGGAGCCGCCGCCGGAGAGGACGGAGCCGAGCCGCAGGCTCGCGACGACCGAGGGGTCGGAGGTGACGAAGGCACGCTCGGCCTGGGTCATCTGACCGACCTTGTCGGCGAGGGTCATGCGGCCGAGCAGGTCGTCGACCCGGCGCTCGACGGGCTGGCGGGAGTCGAGATAGGGCAGGCCGTGCGCGTTGACGACGACCAGCGGCCGGGGGCTGAGGCGGGCGCCGTCGACCCGCAGGTCGAGGGGCAGCGGGGTGGCGGTGGCCGGGCCGGTGCCGGCGGGCGCGGCGACCGGGATCTGGACCGGGCTGCCGGAGGGCGTGCCGGCGCCGAAGTTCAGCGAGGTGCCGTTGTAGGTCAGCGTGGCCGGCGCGCTCAGCGGGCCACCGTCCGACGTGGTCAGAGTCAGCGAGATCGTCGTGTAGGAGCCGGGATCGACCGTGTAGACCGCCTGGGCGGGCGTGAACGTCGTGCTCTGGGCGTCGGTCGCGGCGAACACCGGGCTGGTCGGGGCCGTGACCATCAGCAGACCGGACAACGCCGCCCCGAGAAGGGCTCGGACGCGAACCATGCCGACCTCCCCATATCGACCGCCGTTAAAACGGCCACCGCTCAGAGGAGCTTACCTGCCCGGCGACATCGAAGGCGGCCGTCAACTGTGCCGGGTTTGCGCCGGCCGCGAGCGCGAACTGCAGCAGCAGCCGCGCCTTGTAGGGATGCAGGAAACCGGCGGAGATCAGACCCCGGCGCCGCAGATCGGACTCCGAGCCCGGGTAGCCGTAGGTGTGCCGCAGCACCGGCCCCGACCCGGTGCGGGTGGCCAGCACGACCGGCATGCGCGCGCACAGCGAGTCGATCAGCGGGGTCCAGCCGGCCGGCACGTGCCCGACCCCGAACCCGGCGATCACCAGGCCGTCGACCGCCCCGGCCAGGGCCTCCAGGGGAGCTCCGTCATCGCCCAGCGTCGCGGTGTAGACCGCGATCCTGGGCCGAGAGGCCGGGCGCGGCAGCGTGTGCCGCGCGGCCCGCGGATTCACGACGACGGGAGAGCCTTCGACCAGATAGCCGAGCGGGCCGCCGTCGACCGACACGAAGGTGCCGGTGCTGGTCGAGTGCGTCTTCCGGACCCGGGAGGCCGGGTGGATCTCGTCGGCGAACACCACGACGCAGCCCAGGTCACGGGCGAGGGGGGAACCCGCGACGGTCACCGCCGCGAGCAGATTGGCCGGGCCGTCCGGCCCGGCCGTCATCGGATTGCGCATGGCTCCGGTCACGACGATCGGTTGCGGTCCCCGGTGGACCAGGTCCATCGCGTACGCGGACTCCTCGATCGTGTCCGTGCCCTGGGTGACCACCGCCCCGGCCGCGCCGGCCGCGAACCGCTGTTCGAGCAACTCGTGCAGTGCCATCAGGTCGGGCACCGTCACCGACGAGCCGGGCAGGCTGCGAAAGCTCAGCGCCTCGACGTGCGGTGGCAGTCCCGGCACGGCGTCGATCAGGTCCTGCGCGGTCAGGCTCGGCGCGACGCCTCCGGACGAGGGGCGGGCGGACGCGATCGTGCCGCCCAGCGCGGCCACGACGATGTCACCCGGCACGTTTCTCCCATGCGTCGCGCAGTGTGGTCGCGTGCAGCGCCGCGTTGATGCCGAGCCAGCGGACCGGCTCCGGCTCCCACCGGCGTGAGCGGTGCCCGACCCAGGGGAGGGCCGTCCGCTCGGTGTGCTCGCCCCGGATCAGGTCGGCCAGCGTACGCCCGGCCAGGTTGGCCGCCGCGACGCCGTCGCCGACATAGCCGCCGGCCCAGCCGACGCCGTCGGCGAGGCCGACGCTCGGCATCCAGTCGCGGGGGATGCCGAGCGGGCCGCCCCAGCGGTACGCGACCGGGGGGTCGATGCCGAACATCTCGGTCAGCGTCTGCCGGAGGCTGTCGAAGACGGCCGGCACCCGGTCGAAGCCGGGTTCGATGCGGGAGCCGAAGTGGTAGGGCGCCCCGCGGCCGCCGAACGCCAGCCGGTCGTCCGCGGTCCGCTGGCCATAGATGATCATGTGCCGTTCGTCGCTGAACGTCTCGCGCCGGGCCAGCCCGATCCGCTCCCAGTCCGAGGGCGGCAGCGGCTCGGTGGCGATCATCAGCGAGTAGACCGGGGCGAGCGCCCGGCGGTGGCCCTCCAGGCGGGCGGTGTAGCCCTCGAGCGCCCGCACCACGGTGGTCGCGCGGACCGTGCCGTGGTCGGTGACCACGCTGCCGCGGGCCAGCCGGAGCACCCGGGTGCCCTCGAAGATCCGCACGCCGAGCCGTTCGGCCGCGTCGGCCAGCCCGCGCACCAGCTTCGCCGGGTGGATGGCCGCGCAGTCCGGGCTGTAGACGCCGCCGAGGACGTCGCTCGCGCCGCAGATCGCCCGCGCCGCATCGGCGTCGACGAAGCCGGGCGACCCCTGGACGCGCCGCAGCTGCACCGCCGAGCGGGCCAGCGTGATCGTGCCGCCCTTGGCGTAGTCGCAGTCGATGCCCTCGGCCTCCGCCCGCCGGCCCACCTCGTCGACCGCGTCGGCCAGCCCGGCGTGCATCGCGGCGGCCTTCTCCGGGCCGAAGCGGCGAGCCAGCTTGGACTCGGGCACCGGGAAGAGACCCGAGGCCCAGCCGCCGTTGCGTCCCGAGGCGCCGAAGCCGGCGTACTCGGCCTCGACCACCGCGATCTTCAGCGTCGGGTCGGCGGCCGCCAGGTAGTAGGCGGTCCACAGTCCGGTGTAGCCGCCGCCGGCGATCGCGACGTCGACGGTCAGGTCGCCGCCGAGCGGCGCCCGCTTCTCGATCGCACCGAGGGAGTCGAGCCAGAAGGACGGTGCGTTCATCGGGTTCCCCACGCGTAGCTCTGTTTCGCCAGTTTCAGGTACATGAAAGTCTCGGTGAACGTGACGCCCTCGACCGCCCGCACCTTCTCGTTGAGCAGGTCGAGCAGGTGCTCGTCGTCGGTGCAGACCAGCTCGACCAGCAGGTCGAAGCCGCCCGCGCAGATCACCACGTAGTCGACCTCGGGGATCGCCGCGATCTTGTCGGCGATCTTCCGCAGGTCGCCGTTGACCTTGAGGCCGACCATCGCCTGCCGGGCGAAGCCCAGCGTCAGCGGGTCGGTCACCGCGACGATCTGCATGAGACCCCCGTCGAGCAGCCGCTGCACACGCTGCCGGACCGCAGCCTCGGAGAGACCGATAGTCTTGGCGAGCGTCGCATACGACATGCGGCCGTCCCGCTGCAGGTGCTCGATGATCTGCTTGTTGACGTCGTCCAAGGCCTCGTTCACGCCTGCGTTTATCGCAGAGTTGTCCGACCTTGACAAGTGTTTCACTCGTCGGGACCCTGCTATGGCACGGTTTCCGCGTGCACCAGGGGGCTTTATTCGCAAGGGGCAGGGAGAGGTCCGGGCCACCGCCATGTCCCGGGCCCCTCTCGTAAAGCCGTCCCGCGGGATCAGCCCAGCGAGTGCATGACGTGCTTGATGCGGGTGTAGTCCTCCAGGCCGTACACCGACAGGTCCTTGCCGTGCCCGGAGTGCTTGAAACCGCCGTGCGGCATCTCGGCGACCAGCGGGATGTGGCAGTTGACCCAGACGCAGCCGAAGTCGAGCCGCTGCGTCATCCGCATCGCCCGCCCGTGGTCCTTCGTCCAGACCGAGGACGCCAGGCCGTACTGCACGCCGTTGGCCCAGCGGACCGCCTCGTCCTCGTCGGTGAACCGCTGCACGGTGATCAGCGGGCCGAACACCTCGTCCTGGATCAGCTCGTCCTGCTGGCGCAGCCCGGACACGACCGTCGGGGCGTAGAAGAAGCCCCGGTCGCCGACCCGCGCGCCGCCGGCGTTGAGCGCGGCGTGGTCGGGCAGCCGGTCGACGAAGCCGCCGACCCGGGACAGCTGGTTGGCGTTGTTGAGCGGGCCGTAGAACGCGTCCTCGTCGTCCGGACCGCCGGTGCGGGTGCCCTGGGCCGCCTCGGCCAGCGCGGCCACGAAGTCGTCGTGCACGCCCGGGCCGGCCAGCACGCGGGTCGCGGCCGTGCAGTCCTGCCCGGCGTTGAAGTAGCCGGCCTCGGCGATCGCGGCCGCGGCGGCCTCGACGTCGGCGTCGTCGAAGACCACGACCGGGGCCTTGCCGCCCAGCTCGAGGTGGGTGCGCTTGAGGTCGGCCGCGGCGGCGGTGGCGACCTCCATGCCGGCCCGCACCGAGCCGGTGATCGAAACCTGCTGCGGGGTCGGGTGGCTGACCAGGGCGCGGCCGGTCTCGCGGTCACCGACGATCACGTTGAGCACGCCCGGCGGCAGGAACTCGGCCGCGATCTCGGCCAGCATCACGGTGCTGACCGGGGTGGTGTCGGACGGCTTGAGCACAACCGTGTTGCCGGCCGCGATGGCCGGCGCGAGCTTCCAGACCGCCATCATGAGCGGGTAGTTCCACGGCGTGACCTGGGCGCAGACGCCGATCGGCTCGCGCCGGACGTAGCTCTCGAAGCCGGCCAGATATTGCCCCGCCGAGCGGCCCTCGAGCAGCCGGGCGGCGCCGGCGAAGAAGCGGATCTGGTCGATCGCCGGCGGCATCTCCTCGCTGGTGGTCAACCCGATCGGCTTGCCGGTGTTCTGCGACTCGGCGCGCACCAGCTCGTCGGTCCTGGCCTCGACCGCGTCGGCGAACTTGAGCAGGGCCTGCTGCCGCTCGCTCGGCGTCGTGTTGCGCCACGACTCGAACGCGGACGCGGCCGCCTCCATCGCGCGGTCGACGTCGGGCTTGCCGGACACGGGCGCTGCTGCGAACACCTCGCCGGTCGCCGGGTCGACCAGATCCTCGTACCGTCCCTCGGCGGGCGCCGCCGCGGCGCCGCCGATGAAGTTGTGCAGCACGGTTTTGTTGTCAGGCACCGGGGGCTCCAGACGCGGGAAAGGACACTTGAGGCCCCATCTTTGCACTGATTCCGTAGCTGACAAGCCCCCCGACCCACGACTTCCGTCATCGCGCTCAGTCCGGGGCATGGTCGGCCGAACTGCCTTGAGTGAGCTGGACACACGCGGTGACCGATGCCGACGGCCGGCTCTCCGACGCCGTACGCCTCCGGCGCCTGCGGGAGACCGGCATGCTGTGCGGTGCGCCGTACGCCTCGCTCGACCGCCTCGCCCGCGCCGCCGCCCACCAGCTACGCGCCGACTGGGCCCTGATCTCCCTGCTCGACGCCGACCGCCGGGTGATCGCCGGCTCGGCCGGTCCGGTGCCCGCCCACACGTTCTGCCGGGTGGTCCTCGACGCCGACGCGCCGGTGCTGATCGGCGACGCGCGCACCGACGAGCGGATCGGCGAGCATCCGGCGATCGGCGACGGGGTGATCGCGTACGCCGGTTTCCCGCTCCGCAGCCCCGACGGTCACATGCTGGGGACGTTCTGCGTGCTCGACGGCCGGCCGCGCGAGTGGGAGCCCCGCGACCTGCTGCTGATCGAGGACCTGGCCGCGGCGGCCGAGAACGAGATCGAGCTGCGCGCCGCCGCCCGCCTCAGCGAGCGCGCGCTGGCCCGCCAGCACCGCGCCGAGGTCGTCCGCGACCTGCAGCTCGGGGTGGCCCGGGTGCTGGCCGACGCGACCACGGCCGAGCAGGCGGCCGACGGCACCACCGAGGCGGTCGCCCGCGCGATGGGCTGGGCGTTCGGCGAGTTCTGGCAGGTCGACGACGTGGCCGGGACGATCTCGCGGGTCGGCCACTGGTGCGACCCGGCCTACGACCTGTCCGCGGTCACCGGCGACCGGCCGTTCACCCTGGACCGCGGGGAGGGGCTGGCCGGCAACATCTGGGCCGCCGAGAGCGAGCTGTGGGCGACCGAGGTGGCCGACGACCCGCGCATCGCGGTCCGCGAGGAGCAGGTGCGGGCGGCCGGGCTGCACACCGCGATCGGCGTACCGGTGCGCTCGGACGACCGCATCCTGGGCGTCCTGCTGTTCTTCTCGGTTTCGGCCGACGAGCCGGACGAGGAGCTGATCGTCGCCCTCGACGGCGTCTGCGCCCACCTGGGCCGGCACATCGAGCGCCGCCGGGCCGAACAGCTGACGCTCGCCCTGATCGCCGCGCGGCGCGACTTCGACCGGGTGATCGCCCAGGTCAAGGACTATGTCTGGACCGTCGAGGCGATCGAAGGCGGGGCGGTCGTCTCCCGCTTCGCCAGCCCGGACGCCAGCGGTGTCTTCGGCGAGACCGCGCTCGGCCTGGAAGGCGACGTGATCGAGGCGGTGCAACGCCGCGTGCACCCCGACGACCGGCACATCTTCGACGGCTTCTGCGCCCGGGTGCTCAGCGGCGAGCCGGCCGAGTACGAGCTGCGGGTGATCGGACCGGACGGCGGCATCCGCTGGGTGTGGACCCGGGCGGTGCCCCGCCGCGACCAGGACCGGCTGCTCATCGACGGCATCAGCACCAACGTGACCGAGCGCCGCCGGCTGGCCGAGCAGCAGGCCCAGCTGCTCGCCGACCAGCAGGCCCAGAACCGCCAGCTGCGCCGCCTCGACCGGCTCAAGGACGAGGTGGTCGCGCTGGTCAGCCACGAGCTGCGCAACCCGCTGGCGGCCATCCGCAGCTATGCCGAGACGCTGCTCGAGGACCCCGACCTGACCGCCGACCAGCGGCACCTGACCGAGGTGATCGACCGGCGCAGCGGCCACATGCAGCACCTGGTCGACGACCTGCTCGACGCGGCGAAGCTGGAGACCGGCCAGCTCCACCTCGACCCGCAGCCGATCTCGGCGACCCGGATGATCCGGGAGGTGGTCGACGCCCAACGGCCGGCGGCGGCCGCGAAATCGGTCACGGTCACGATCGGAACGCCGCGGCACCTGCCGGTGCAGGCCGATCCCGTACGCCTTCGGCAGGTGCTCGACAACCTCCTCGCGAACGCCATCAAGTACACGCCCGACGGGGGTGCCGTACGCGTGGAAGCCGGCGCCGGACCGCGGCCCGAGACCACCGCGGTGACCGTGTCGGACAACGGCATCGGCATTCCGGCCGAGCAGTACTCGCAGGTGTTCGAGCGGTTCTTCCGGGCCAGCAACGCGGTGCAGAAGGGCATCAAGGGAACCGGGCTCGGCCTGGCCATCACCAAGGCGATCGTCGAGGCGCACGGCGGCAGCATCGCGGCCACCCCGGCGCCGGGCGGCGGGACCAGTTTCACGGTGGTCCTGCCCGCTGCCTGAAGATGGAGGGCATGCCAACCGTCTTCACGCAGATCATCAACGGGGACCTGCCGGGCCGCATCGTCTGGTCCGACGACGAGGTCGCCGCGTTCCTCACCATCGCCCCGCTGACCGCCGGGCACACGCTCGTCGTCCCGCGCATCGAGGTCGACGACTGGACCCGGCTCGACCCGGCGCTGTGGGCCCGGGTCATGGAGGTGAGCCGCGTGGTCGGCGCCGCGGTCCGCAAGGCGTTCGACGCGCCGCGGGCCGGGCTCATCGTCGCCGGCTTCGAGGTGCCGCACGCCCACGTGCACGTCTTCCCGGCCTGGGAGATGGCCGACTTCGACTTCCGGAGAGTGCAGAGCGGCGTCCCGGCGGCCGACCTGGACGCCGCTCATCAGCGCTTACTGGCAGCTCTCTAGGCGAACTGGGGGAGGACCTCCGCGGCCAGCTTCAGCATCGGGTCGTGGTCGTAGGCGACCCGCGGGATGTAGAAGTTGACGTAGTCGGCGCCGGCCTCGACCAGCTTCTCGACCCGGGCGATGTTGTCGGCCGAGGAGGCCGCCAGGTCGAGGTCGATGTTGGTCGACTTGATGATGCTGTCGTAGTCGCGGCCCAGCTTGTCGCAGTGCTCGCGCAGGACCGCGCACTTGCGGGCGAGCAGCTCCGGGTCGCCGCCGCCGATGTTGGCCGCGTCGGCATACTGCGCGACCAGCTTGAGGGTGACCTTCTCGCCGCCACCGCCGATCCAGAACGACGGGTGCGGCTGGCGGACGCCCTTGGGCTCGTTGATCGGCTTGTCGATCGAGTAGTGCCGGCCCTGGAAGACCGGCTCGTCCTCGGTCCACATCTTCTTGATGATCTGGACCGCCTCCTTGAACTCGGCCATCCGCTCGGGCACGTCGGTCCAGCGGTAGCCGTAGGCCTTCCACTCGTGCTCGTACCATCCGGCGCCGATGCCGGCGTAGAGCCGCCCGTGGCTCGCCACGTCGACGGTCGACGCGATCTTGGCGTAGAGGGAGGGCTGGCGGTAGCCGTTGCAGCCGACCATCTGACCGATGTTGATCCGCTGGGTGTCGCGGGCCAGGGTCGCGGTGGCGGTCCAGCACTCGAAGGTCGTGTTGGGGGTCGGCTCGGGCACGGTGTGGAAGTGGTCGTAGAGCCAGATCGAGTCCCACGGCCCGGCGTCCGCCGCCTTGGCGACCGCGGTCATCGCCTCGTACTGCTCGACCGGGTCGGCGATCTCGACCAGGTCCATTTTCCAGCCCTGCGGGACAAAGACTCCGAAGCGCACGCTCATGGTCAACAACTTAACCCGCGAAGCATGTCGAAAACCTCGCGGCCGCGTCGTCCCCAAGTAGAGAGACCCACACCCCGGGAAGGAAGATGTCCCTCATGCCGCGTTACCTGTTGATCGTCGACTACCAGCCCGGCGTCATCGACACCCCGATGGAGAAATGGCAGCCGGACGAGATCAAGGCGCACATGGACTACTACGACGCCCTCAACGCCGAGCTCACCGCGAGCGGCGAACTGGTCGGCGGCGAGGCGCTCACCGGCCCCGAGTACGCCAAGGTGGTCACCGCCGACGGCCGCACCGCCCCGGTGGTCACCGACGGCCCGTACGCCGAGTTCAAGGAGATGCTGGCCGGCTTCCAGACCGTCGTGGTCGACTCGGAGGCCCGCGCGCTCGAGATCGCCGCCCGGGTCTCGGCCGTGCCCGGGCCGGGCGGGGTGCCGCTCCAGCAGCCGATCACCGTGCGGCGGGTGATGGACGCGGGTGACTTCGACCGGCTGATGGCCGGCGAGTGATCGAGGACGTCCTGCGGGAGTGCGCCGCGCCGGTGCTCGGCGCGCTCGCCCGGCGCACCGGCGACTTCGCCGCGGCGGAGGACGCGGTGCAGGAGGCGCTGCTCGCCGCCGCGCGGCACTGGCCGGCCGAGGGCGTGCCGGACAACCCGCGGGGCTGGCTGCTGCGGGCCGCCCACCGCAAGCTGATCGACCAGGCCCGCGGCGACGAGGCGCGGCGCCGCCGGGAGGAGACGGCGGCCCGGCTCTCCGTTCCGGCCCGGGTGGGCGACCACGACGACACGCTGACCGTGCTCTTCCTCTGCTGCCATCCGGCGCTCAGCCCGGCCTCGGCGATCGCGCTCACCCTGCGCGCGGTCGGCGGCCTGACGACGGCCGAGATCGCGGCCGCCTTCGGCGTACCCGAGGCGACCATGGGCCAGCGGATCAGCCGGGCCAAGCAGAAGATCAAGGACTCCGGCCGGCCCTTCGGCCGGCCGTCGGCGGCCCGGGTGCCATCGGTACTGCACGTGCTCTACCTGCTGTTCAACGAGGGGTACGCGACGAGCGCCGGACCGGCCCTGCACCGCGTCGAACTGTCGGCCGAGGCGATCCGGCTCGCCCGTCTCGTCCACCGGCTGCTGCCCGAGGACGGCGAGGCGGCCGGGCTGCTGGCGCTGATGCTGCTCACCGACGCGCGCCGGCCGGCCCGGTCCGACGCCGGCGGAGACCTGATCCCGCTCGACGAGCAGGACCGTACGAAATGGGACCGTGACCTGATCGCCCAGGGCACCGCCCTGATCGACGCCGCGGTGCGCCGCGGCGCCGTCGGCGAATATCAGCTCCAGGCGGCGATCGCCGCGCTGCACGACCGGGCCCCGACCGCCGCCGAGACCGACTGGCGGCAGATCCACGCCCTCTACGAGCTGCTGGAACGCATGACCGGCAACCCGGTGGTGGCGCTCAACCGGGTCGTCGCGGCGGCCATGGTGGACGGTCCGCGGGCCGGGTTGAAGCTGCTCGACGAGTTGGGCGATCGGGCGGCGGCCGGGCACCGCCGGGACGCCGTGCGCGCGCACCTGCTCGAACGGGCCGGCGAGACCGGGGCGGCGGTCGAGGCCTACCGGGCGGCCGCGGCGGCGACCACCAGCCTTCCGGAAAGGCGGTACTTGACCATGCGGGCCGCCCGTCTCACATAACGGTCTGGCAACGGGGTTTCCTTTGCGGGCCGGCCCACGACAGGCTGTCTGATGATTCAGGCACTGGACGGGGGCAGATGTACTACGTGAGCTTCGGCGCGGTCCGCCGGCGTACCGGCCAGGCCGTGCTGGTGGCGGTGCTGGCCGCGATTCTGACGACGGCCTCGGTCGCCGCCTGCTGGTACGCGCTTGCGATCGCCTCACGGGCGGCGGGCGCAGTGGTCGACGCGGCGCCGGCCGCCGAGCGCGTCGTCTCGGCCCAGAAGCAGGCCGACACGGCCGGCGACCCGAGGGCCGCGCTGGACGCGTTCGGCACCCAGATCCGCGGCCTGCTCACGCTTCCCGGCGCGGTGCCGCTGACCGGCCTCGAGGCCGACATGACGTACACCCAGGCCGGCAAGAACACCGCGGGCACCTTCACCGGGCTGCCGCTGACCTATCGCGACGACTTCTGTGCCCACGTGCGGCTGACCGGCTCCTGCCCGGCCGCCACCGGCGACACCGCGATCAGCGCCGACGTCGCCCAGCGCACCCAGCTCAAGCCGGGCGACCGGATGGTCGTCAACCCGGCCGCCGGCGCGGGCGCGGTGCCGCTGCGCATCACCGCGGTCTACACGGTGAAGGACCCCGCCGGCATCTACTGGACCGACAAGCTGTTCCTGTCCCACGGCGACTTCGACCCGGCGTTCACCACCCTCGACACCTTCCGCGACCCGGCGCTCGCCCAGCCGACCCTCTCCTACGACCTGCCGATCCCGGCGCCGCTGCTGCGCGGCGACGACCTCTACGACCTCAACGGCGTGCTCAACGCGGCCGAGCCGCGTTTCGCCGCCGCCCAGCTGCAGATGGGCAATCCGGCCGGCAAGCTCTTCGACCGGGTACGCGCCCAGCGCGCCACCGTCCTCAAGGACGTCCTGATCGCCCTCGGCCAACTCGTCGTGCTGGGCTGGTTCGCGATCGGGCTGGCCGGGCGGTTCACCGGCCGTGACCGCCGGGCCGACGCCGGCCTGCTCAAGCTGCGCGGCACGTCCCGCGGCGCGATCCTGCGGCTGGTCACCGGACAGCACCTGATCCCGCTGCTCATCGCCGCGGTGGCCGGCCTGCCGCTGGGCGTCGCCGGCGCCTGGATCGTGGCCGGCCGGCTGCCCGTGCGCTCGGAGTGGTGGCCCGGCCTGCTGTTCTCGGTCGGCGCGGCCGCCGTGGTCGTGCTCGGCGCGCTGGCCGCCCTGGTCGCCGCCGACGCGATCGCCCAGCGGGCGCCGGTCGCCACGCTGCTGCGCCGGGTGCCGTCGGCCCGCCGCGACTGGCGGTCCGGCGTGGTCGACCTGGCGTTCGTCGCGCTCGCCGGGGGAGCGGTCTACCAGGCCCGCACCGGCGGTTCCGGCAGCGGCCTCGGCGTGGTCGCCCCGGCCCTGGTCGCGCTGGCCATCGGGCTGGTGCTGGCCCGGCTGCTGCGCTGGACCGCCGACCGCGCGGGCGGCGCCGCCGTGCGGGCCGGCCGGCTGCGGGCCGGCCTGACCGCGGTGCAGATCTCCCGGCAGCCCGGCGCCGACCGCGCGTTCGCCCTGGTCACCGTCGCCGTCGCGATGGTCGCGATCGCGGCCGGCGGCCTGTCGGCCGGGCGCGTCGAGCGGACCGACCGGGCCCAGGTGGAGCTCGGCGCGCCGCGCGTGCTCGACGTCAAGCAGACCACCGCGACCGCCCTGGAACACGCCGTCCGCCAGGCCGACCCGTCCGGTCACTACGCCATGGCCGTGCTGCTCGACAGCACCAGCAGCCCGCCCCTGCTCGCGGTCGACAGCACCCGGCTGGCCTCGGTCGCGACCTGGCGCCCCGAATACGGCCCGGTGACCGCGCTCGGGCCGGGCGATCTGGCGCCGCCCCGGCCGCTGCCCGCGATCACCGGCAACGCGGTGACCGTGCGCGTCGACAGTGCCCGCACCCAGGAGTCGCTGCTCGGCCTCACCGTCCAGAACGAGGCCACCGGCGCGGTCACCCGGCTCGAGTTCCAGCAGATCCGGACCGGCGAGCAGAGCCTCACCCTGCCCCTGAAGGGCTGCACCACCGCCCCCGGGTGCCGGCTGGTCAGCTTCGAGCTGTTCACCACCACCGACGTCAACGGCGAGCCGGTGACCGACCCGCTGACCATCGAGTCGCTCACCCAGTCGGGCCCGGCCGCGACGATCCTCGACGGGTCGTCGCTGGGCGACGTCCGGCGCTGGCGGGGCGACTTCGGCGGCCTCGCCCTGCGCCTCCAGGCGACCCCGAAGGGGCTGGTCGCGCGGTCGGTCGTCGCCGAGCAGTCCGCCCAGGTCTCGGGCACCAAGATCTATCCGGTCGACACCCCGCTGCCGCTGCCGATCGCCTTCGCCGGCGATCCGATCACCGACTGGCGGTTCGAGGACGCGTCGACCAACCGGTTCGGTGGCCAGACCGTGCCGATCACGCTCGCCGACCAGCCGCACGTCCTGCCCGTGCTCGGCACCCTCGGCATCCTGGCCGACCTCGACTCGGTGCGCCGGATCGCGGCCGACGCCCAGCTCGGCGGCCAGGCCCAGGTCTGGCTGACGGCCGACGCCCCGCCCGGCATCGTCGACGCGCTCGAGAAGCAGGGACTGACCGTGCTCGCCGACCGCACCACGGCCGGGCTGGCCGCCCGATGGGCCGCCCAGGCCGACGTGATCAGCGCGCCGTTCGAGCTGTTCACCGTGCTGCTCGCGGTGCTGGTCGCGGCCACGATGGTCGCGGTCGTGGCGATCGTCGAGCGGGAGCCGCAGGCCGAACAGCTCCGGGCGCTGCGGGTGCAGGGCCTCGATCGGCGGGTCGCGGTCACCTCCGCGTACGCCGGGGTGGCCGCGCTCGTCGCGGCCGGTCTCCTCGCCGGTCTCCTCGCCGCCCTCCTGGCCCGGGTGATCGTCGGCGTGACCGCGCCAGCGTTCCCCGACCACTGGCGGCTGATCCCGCCGCCCGACCCGCTCGGCCCGGGTGCGCTCGGTCTGGCCGCCGCGGTGGCCGCGGTCGCGCTCGCCATCGTCGCCGTGATCTCCGTCCGCCCGCTCGTGCGCCAGATGCGGGAGACCGCCCGATGATCGCGCTCGTCCTCACCATGGTCTGGAACCGCCGCGGCCAGGCCACCGTGCTCGCCCTGCTCGCGCTCTTCGGGGTGACCGCGGCGGTCGCCGCCCCGGCCTTCCTGCGGGCCGCCGACCGCGCGGTCGCGGCCGGTCAGGTCGCCAACGCCCAGCCGTCCGAGCTCAGCCTGGAGATCCTCTCCCAGCAGCTCGACCACCGGCACGACGCGCCGGGCACGCCGACCTCCGACGTCAGCCTGCCCAACACCGGCGCGGCGCTGACCAATATGCCGGGATTCAAGTACGTCTACGCGGTCGAATACCCGACCGTCGGCCTCGACCCCAACGACCAGAACCGCACCCGCTTCGTCTATCGCCAGCAGGTCTGCGAGCACGTGACGATCGTCGCCGGGCGCTGCCTGGCCGGCGAGTCCGACCTGGTCATCGGCGCGGAGACGGCGGCCAGACTCCACGTCAAGGCCGGCGACTCGATCGCGCTGTCCTTCGCGGTCCACGTCAAGGGCCCACCGCCCGCCTTCGTCGCCGACGGCGCGCCGAAGAGCTTCCTGGTCGCCGGCATCTACAAGGTGGCCCACCCGGACGACGTCTACTGGGGCCCGCACGACTACTTCACCGCCGGCGGCGAGCCGGCCTTCGCCGGCTCGGCCTCGCTCACCTCGATGGACAAGGGCGGCGTCGAGACCACCCTCGACGGGTACGCCGGCCCGGGCGCCCTGTCGGTCGACCGGCTCCCGGCCATCCGCGCCGGGCTGGTCCAGTTGCGGGCCAACGCCACCCAGCTCGGGCCGGGGCTGCAGCTGTCGTCCGGCCTCAGCACGCTGATGACCCGCATCGACCAGGGCCGCACCGCGGCGCACAGCATCGTCCCGGTCCTCGCCGTCTGCCTGGTGCTGCTCACCTGCCTGACCATCTTCCTGGCCGTCGGCTACGGCACCGAGGGCCGGCGGCCCGAGCTGGCCGTAGTCGCGCTGCGCGGCGCCCGCTGGGGCCAGCGCTGGTGGCTGGCGACCGGCGAAAACCTGGTCGCGATCCTGATCGGCTCGATCGTCGGCTGCCTGACCGGCCAGCTCGTGGTCAATGTATTCGCGGCCTGGCGTTTCCCCGGGGTCGGCGCCGACGCCGGGCTCTCGTCGCTGCGCTGGGCACCGGTCGCGGCGGGCGCGGCGCTGCTCACGGCGCTCGCCGCCGAACGCCGCCAGCTCGCCACCCCGGTCGCCGAGCTGCTGCGCCGGGTGCCGCTGGCCGCCCGCACCGGCCGGGCGATCGCGGCCGAGGTCGTGGTCGTGCTGCTGGCCGCCGTCGCGGTGGTCCAGCTCTCGCTGACCGGCGGCGAACTGACCGGGGTCGGCTCGTTCGCCACCGGCCTGGTCGTGCTCGCCGCCGCGCTGGTCGCCGGCCGCCTGCTGCTGCCCTGGGCGACCGTGATCGCCCGGCGGGCCCTGCGCGACGGCCGCCTCGGGGCCGGCCTGGCCGGCTTCCAGCTCTCCCGGCGTCCCGGCGCGATCCGGCTGTTCGCGCTGCTCGTCGCGGCGGTCGCGGTGGCCGGCTACGCGGCCGGGGCGGTCGACGTGGCGAACCGCGGCCGGGGCGTGCAGGCCGGGCTGGGCACCGGCGCCGACCGGGTGCTGACCGTCGCGCCGGTGGGGCGTCAGGCCCTGCTCGAAGCGGTTCGCACGGCCGACCCCACCGGCCGGTACGCCATGGGCGTCGTCCGGGTCACCCCCGACAAGCGGCACCCGCCGGTGCTCGCGGTCGACAGCACCCGGCTGGCCGCGGTCGCCGACTGGCCGGCCGACGGTCCCCGCGTGGCCGAGGCGGCCAGACTGCTGCACCCGGCGGTCGCCCCGGCGCCGCTGCTCAAGGGCGACAACCTGAGCTTCGACATCACCACCGAGGGCTTCCCGGACGGCAAGGAGGTCACGGTCACCGCCGTCGTCTCGCCGATCGGCGACCTGTCCGACGAGTTCGTCCGGCTCGGGGTGATGCGGGCCGGCCGGCACACGTACTCGTACGAACTGCCGCAGTGCGCGCCGGGCTGCTACCTCAACTCGATGCAGATCGAGGGCGGCGAGGGGTCGACCGACGTCTCGGGAAAGCTGACACTGCACGGGATGTCGGGCACGCCGGCCGGCCCCATGACCGCGCCCGGCCGGTGGTGGGGCGGGGCCGGTGGCACCGTCCAGCCGGCGACCGGCGGCGTGCTCTTCAACGTGACCTCGCTGAACGGGCTCCCGGACGGCATGCACGTGCAGCCGGCCGACACCCCGCTGCCGCTGCCGGTCGCCTCGGCCGGGAACAGCGACGGCCCGGTCACCTCCGGGCTCGACACCCGCGACGTCCCGATCAGCCACGTCGCGCAAATCCCGGCCGTGCCCGGCCTCGGCGCGCCGGCGACCCTGGTCGACCTCGACTACCTCGCCAAGATGGCGGACGACGGCGCGCAGAGCATCTCCGAGGTCTGGTTGACCTCGGACGCCCCGCCGTCGGTGCGCGACGGGCTCGCCAAGGCCGGGCTGGTGATCACCGACGACCTGACCTCGGCCCAGGTGCGCCGCCAGCTCGACGAACAGGGGCCGGCCCTGGCGCTCTGGTTCTACGTCATCGTGGCCGTGCTCGCGACGGCGCTGGCGGCGGGCGCGCTCGTGCTGTCGGCCGCGGTCGACCGGGCCCGCCGGGTCGAAGACCTGTCGGCGCTGCGCGGCCAGGGCCTGAGCCGGTCGGCGCTGCGCACCGCGACACTGTGGACCTACCCGGTGCTGGTCGCCGTGGCGGTCGTGGCCGGCGTGCTGATCGCCCGGCTCGGCTGGCTGCTGACCGGATGGGCGCTACCGCTGGCCGGGCTCGACCCGCCGCCGATCCCGCTGCCCGGCTCGCCGCACCCGCTCGTGCTGGCGGCCGCCGGAGTCGTGATGTTCCTGGTGCTCGCGCTGGTCGCCGTGCTGTCCGGCCGGCGGACGCTGCGCCTGATCCGGTGATATAGGTTGGCCGCATGCCTGAGGTGCGCTCCAACGGGATGACGATCAGCTATGAGACGCTCGGCGATCCGTCCGATCCGGCCCTGCTGCTGATCATGGGCTTGGGCGCGCAGCTGGTCGACTGGCCCGACGAGTTCTGCGACCTGCTCGCCGCCCGCGGCTTCCACGTGATCCGCTTCGACAACCGCGACATCGGGCTGTCGACCTGGCTCGACGACCTGCCGCTCCCCGACCTGGGCGAGATCTTCGCCGGCGACTTCACGACCGTGCCCTACCAGTTGGGCGACATGGCGGCCGACACCGCCGGTCTGCTCAAGGAACTGGGCGTCCAGCGGGCGCACGTGGTCGGCGCCTCGATGGGCGGCATGATCGCCCAGCAGCTGGCGATCGACCGCCCCGACCTGGTCGCCAGCCTGTGCTCGATCATGTCGACGACCGGCGACCGCACGGTCGGGCACCCCACGCCCGAGGCCGCCGCCGCACTGATGCGCCCGGCCGCCACCAACCGCGACGACGCGATCGCGGGCGCGGTCGCCGGCTCCAAGGCGATCGGGTCCGGGTCCCTCGGCGTCTTCGACGTCCCCGAGGACGACATGGTCCGCAAGGCCGCCGCCAAATACGACCGGGCCTTCCACCCGGCCGGCACCGCCCGGCAGTACGGCGCGATCGCCGCCTCGACCGACCGCACGGCGGCCCTCGGCGCGGTCACGGCCCCGACGCTGGTCGTCCACGGCGAGGGCGACCCGCTGATCGACGTGAGCGGCGGCCGGGCCACGGCGGCCGCCGTCCCCGGCGCCACCCTGCTCGTCATCCCCGGCATGGGCCACGACCTGCCGCGCGGCGCCTGGCCGCCGATCGTCGACGCCATCGTGGCCAACGCCTTGAGCGCGGGTTAGATCTCCTCTCAGCGTTCTTCCGCCGGCCGGCCGGTCAAGCGGGCAACACGGCCCGGATCGTCTGCAGCGTGCCCGGCCGGCGCTTCCACAACAGCCGGATCCTCGGGCCGTGCCGCAGCCGGACGGCCAGGCCGCTGGTGGCCAGCCCTGCCGTGAGCCTCGCCCCGACGATCTGGTCGAAGGCCAGCACCTGCACGTCGTCGTGCGTGGCCAGATAGTGGGCCCACGAATCCCACCGCACGTCCATCTCCTCAGGCCCGGTGGTGAGCGCCCGCATGATCGCCGAGGCGGGCGCCCGCTTACCGACCCGGACCAGGGCGTCCTCGGTCAGCCACAACTCGCCGTGGCCCCAGCCCGCCCAGCCCTTGGCGCACGAGTCACTCAACAGGCGTATCCGCATGATCCTCCTCGGCTTCGCTCTCGCCCGATCGGCGGCGGGGCCGGGTTCATGAGGTTTATCCGCTAGGGTTGTGGGGCGTCATGAGTGCCAGCAACAAGCCCCGGCTTGCTGGCCGGCAACCCTCCGCGTCGTGGGCGGGGTGCCCCGGGTGAAAGACGCGGCCCGGCGCGAGGTGCGCTCGGGCAAGCCGCGACCGCCTGGAGCAAGCCCGTGCCGTTTCCCTCCACCCTGACCGCGCCTGTCCTCCAGGGCCGCCGGGTCCGCCTGGAGCCGCTCACCCACCAGCACGCCCCGGCGCTGGCTCTGGCAGCCTCCGAAAACCGAGACACCTACCAGTTCACGTGGGTCCCCGCCGCCGCCTCGGTTCCCGCCTACATCGACGAACAGCTGGGCCGAGCCGCCGCCGGCTCACTGATGCCGTACGCCCAGATCTCCCTCACCTCCGGCCAAGCGGTCGGCGCCACGGCCTACTGGGACCCCCGGCCATGGCCCGACAGCACCGACCTGTGCGCGGTCGAGGTCGGCTTCACCTGGCTGGCCGCCTCCGCCCAGGGCACCGGCATCAACACCGAAGCCAAATACCTGCTCTTCCGCCACGCCTTCGAACAGTGGCGGGTAGCCCGCCTCGACCTCAAAACCGACGCCCGCAACACCCGCTGCCGGGCCGCCCTGACCGCGGCCGGCACCCACTTCGAAGGCGTCCTCCGCTCCTGGTCCCGCTCGTGGGCCCCAGGCGAGACGGGCCGCCTACGCGACTCCGCGATGTACTCGATAGTGGCCGCCGACTGGCCTGCCACCCGAACCCACCTCGAGTCCCGCCTGGCCATCGACACCTGACCCCCGATGATCGCCGCCGGCTTCGCATGCTCCTTTTCAGCCGGTCCGCGGCGCCATCGCATCGTTACCTTGGCCACTCATTCCCCCGGCCCGCGCCGCTTGGCCTGCGCCGCTTGGTCCTGCGCCGCCCTGCTCGGCCTGCCCCGCTCCGCCCAGCTTGGGCCGGCTCGGCCCCGCCTTGTCTGGCCGTTCCTGACCTGGCCCTTCCCGCCGTGGCTTTGCACCTGCCCGTCTTGCCCTTCTTTTCTGCCTGGCGCCGCATCCACGGTGCCCTGTCCTGCGCCGCTGGTCGGTCGCACTTCCTTTCCGTGCGCCTCCCAGCCCCAGAGGCTGGCGCAGTGTCTTCAAGGCACCCTCCGCGCTCCGTCCCACGGCGTCTCTGCTCTTTCACCCAGCTCTCGCCCGTCTGCAGCCCCATCCTCGTTCTGACTCACGGGCCGCCAGCCCGCGTTCCCGCCAGCCCGCGTTCCCGCCCTCGTTTGGGTGGGGGCAAGTGAACCCATCAGGTCTGACATTTTTCGCGCTTATCCACAGGTCGCCGGCTCCGGTCGTCTTGGTTCGGTGCGAGGGTTCTTAGGGGCTCCGGGTGCCGAGGTTCATCCTGTGGATAACGGTGAAAAGATGTAACTGGATAGGTGTCGTTGATCTTTCAGTGCCGCGGAGGGCTCTGAAAGCGTTGACTATTCGTGCCTGCCGAGTCCGCGCCGTCGTATGACGA